>DATCHY010000314.1:0-4458 GCA_036508065.1 Geomonas sp.
CAGAGGGAAATAGCTGCTGCCGTTTTGCTGGTCCAGGAGCACCGAGTGCCGATGGCTGAAGGTGCCGCGCCGCACGTCCTGGCCCGAAAGGCGGATCGGGATCCCCTCGGCAAGAAGAGTGGCAAAAGCGAGCGTCTCGACGTTCCCCCAGTCGAGCGGCCCCCCCTTGAGCAGAGCCTCACGGCGCCTGGTGAGCAGTTGGGCGACCTTGGGGTGCGGGTTGAATCCCGGGGGAACCGCGCTCAGTTGCTGCGAGATCGCTTGCAGGGTAGCGCCGGCGACGGCGGTGGCGACCGGGTCCTTGGCAAGGCCCGGCTTCCTCCCGGTCCAGTGGGCGAGGAAGGCCGATTCCGTGGGGGCGGCGCTCCGTTCGGTTGCCTTGCGGATCTGCTCGACCACCTCGGCCTCGACCCCTTTCAGCTCCTCCTCGCTGAACCCCTCCCCGAGAAGCTCCACCTCGTAGAGCGCGTGCAGCTGGGGGCGCAGCTTGATCCGCTCGTACATGAGCGGCTGGGTGAAGTACGGCTCGTCCCCCTCGTTGTGCCCGTGCCTGCGGTAGCAGATCACCTCCACCACCACGTCCTTGCGGTAGGCGTCCCGGTAGGCCAAGGCCAGTTCCGCCGCATTCAGCACCGCCTCCGGGTCGTCCCCGTAGACGTGGAACACCGGGGCCCGCACCATCTTCGCCACGTCCGTCGCGTACAGGCTCGATCTCGCGTCCGCCGCCGCGGTGGTGAAGCCGATCTGGTTGTTGAGCACGATATGGAGGGTACCGCCGGTCCGGTAGCCGGCAAGCTGGGACAGGTTCATGGTTTCCGCCACCACCCCCTGGCCGGCGAAGGCAGCGTCGCCATGGATCAGCAGCGGCAGCACCCTCCCCTCTCCTCCCTCGCCCAGGCGGTCCTGGCGTGCCCGGCATTTCCCCTCCACAACCGGGTCTATCGCCTCGAGATGGCTCGGATTGGCGGTGAGGGTCAGATGGATGGCACGGTTGCCGGGAAGCCCGAGGTCGGCGGAGAACCCCTTGTGGTACTTCACGTCGCCCTCGCCGACCACGCCGTATTCAGCGTTGTCCGCGAACTCGGCAAACATGCTCTCGTACGGCATGCCGAAGATGTTCACTAGCACGTTCAGACGCCCCCGGTGCGGCATGCCGAGCACGATATCGGTCACGCCGAGCGAGGCGGCCTTCCGGACGACGGCGTCCAGAAGCGGGATCAGGACATCGCCCCCTTCAAGCGAGAACCGGGTCTGCCCCGGGAACTTCTTCTGCAGCTGGCGCTCGAAGAAGGCCGTTTCCTTCAGCTTCCGCAGGATGAGGAGCCGATCCTCGCGGCTGAAATCCCCCCTGTTGCAGCACGGCTCCATCCGGTCGATCAGCCACTGCCGCTCCGCGGGGTCCTGGATGTGCATGAACTCGACACCGGTGGACCCGCAGTAGGTGCTGCGCAGCACCTGCACGATCTCCTTCAGCGTGGCGGTCTGCTTCAGGAAACGGCGGGTGTGGAAGGTCTTCTCCAGGTCGGAGGGGTCAAGATCGAAGGCGGACAGGGCAAGAAGGGAGTGTTCCATGCTGCAGGGGGAGAGGGGATCGGTACAGGCGAGCAGGTGCCCGATGTCGCGGTAACGGTAAATGAGGGATTGTACCGCGGAGTGCTTCAGCGCATCAGCGGGGGCCAGAGCCGCAGCACCGGGGAGTTCCCCGGCGGCGCCGCCCAGCTCGAAACCGGTGAAAAAGGCGCGCCACTCCGCGGAAAGTTTTTCAGGCTCGCTCTTCCAGAGGGCAAACTGGTTTTCCATCCAGAGGGGACTCACATTGTCCAGCATGCCCATCGTCTGCTCCTTTCATGAATATAGGGAAGTGTAGCAGATGGGGTGGAGCTTTCAAGCGTCTCCCTTGCGCGCATAGCGCCAGACGGAGACCTTTTCCATGGTGACCATCCCTCCGTCCATCATCGCCTCGACCTTGGGGAGCACCGCCTCGAAACGCTCCCTGCTGTCCACCACCTCCAGCACGATCGGCAGGTCGGAGGAAAGGCGCAGAAGCCTGTCGGTATGGTACATGTGGTGCGACCCGAATCCCGCGACGCCGCGCAGCACCGTGGCACCGGCAAATCCTTCCGTGCGGAACAGCTCCACCAGGGCCTCGTAGAGCGGGATGTGCGCGTGCCGATCGCTCTCTCCAATGAATATTCTGAGCAGTACCTGCTCGCCGATTGTCTCTTTGCGATCCATAAAGAATTCCTTTGCCTCCATGATTAGAGGTGCTCCAGGTGCCCGGTCAGACATGCATATTGTTCATACCGGTCGGTGATTGATTCCACCTCACAGGGCTCTCGCCACGACGATCCCGACCCAGGTGCAGGCAAGGCAGGAAACCACGCTCACCAGGACGTTGAAAAAGGCGACCACGAAGGCTCCCTCCTCAAGAAGGCGGAAGGTCTCGAAACTGAAGGTGGAAAAGGTGGTAAGCCCCCCGAGAAAGCCGATGGTGAGCGCGATCCGGAGGGCCGGTGAGACGAGGGCGCTCCGGATCGAGAATTCCATGACGAGCCCGATCAGGAACGCGCCGATGACGTTGACGGCGAGGGTGCCGTAAGGAAAGCCCCTGCCGAACAGCTGGTACACCCACCCGGAAAGAAAATAGCGGGCGAGGCAGCCGAGGGCGCCAAAGAGTGCTATGTAGGCGAATTGCTCCATGGACAACCGTTTTCCGCCGGCGGACCGGCTATTTTAGAAGGCCCAGCCCAGATTCAGGCCGAGGATGTCGGAGGAGGATTCAGGCTGGAGATAGCGCTGAGTGCCCACCTGCAGAACGGGCGATGCTGCGAATCTGAATCCCTCGTAGGAGAGGGCAAGCTTTAGATGCCTGTAGGTGACCCCGGTCTCGGCGAACCCGCTCCACCTCCCCTCCGGCCGGAAGGTGGTCACCCCGGTGCCGGCGAAGTCCACGCTGTTTCCCGTGTAGAAGGGGTACTTCGCCCCGCCTTCAGCGAACAGGGAGACACCGGACGCATCCCGGTAGCGTCCGCGCGCACCAAGCCTGAGATACCCCGTTTGCCAGTATTCGGTGTAGCCCGAGACGCGCTGCCCGGATTCCGAGGTGGAATCCTGCAGCCCCCTGAGCCACCACCGGTAGCCCAGACCGGCGAAAGGCTCCAGAAACCAGGTGCCGGCGGTGTACCGGTACCCCAGGTCCAGATCCTGCCTGGTCCCGACGTAGCTTACGTCCGTGTTCACCGGAACCGGATTGGGAGCCTGAGTCTCACCTCGGTAGTCGACGATCCCGCCAAAGACCTCCCCCTTCCCCCTGAAAGCCAGGGCAGAAGGGGTGTCCGACGGGGCAATGACCTCGAAGATGATGCCCCCAGAGAAGAGCGCGCCGCTCTCCTTCAGGAGCCGTCTGCCGCCGCTGTACTCCTCCCAGGTGAAGTACTGAGCGGAGAGGAACGGTGTCAGCTCATCGAGAGACGCGGCGGTTACGGGTATGGCGCAACAGACGGAGAGCAGCACCGCAAGAAACATCGTCTTCATCGTTTTTCCCCGCCCATCAGGCCGGGGTGTCTTCTTTTTTCTTGCGCGGCGCGCGCGTTTTCTTGGGTTTCTCCTCGGACGAGCCTGCCGGCAGCTGACCGGCTTCCACCACGGCGGCGGGCTCCGCCTTTTTCCTTGCCAGGCGCTTCTTTGCCGCGGCTTGAGCCGGCTCGGCATCGGCCGCTACGGGCTCGACCGGGGTCTGGCTACCGGTTGCTTCGACGACCTCGCCCTTGACAGCTCGCGGGGCACGCGGCGCTTTGGGAGCCTTCGGCGCCTTGGCAGGTTTGGCCGGTGCGCCAACCTCGGCAGGTTCGACGACCGCGACTGTACCGGCCACCGTGACGAAATCTGGAACCGCAACGATCTCGGCCGCCTCTGCGGCCTTGGCCGCCTTGGCTGGGCGTGCGCCCCTGGCTGCTCTCGTTGCCTTGGCGGGCTCCGCGACCTCGGCGAAAACCGGTACGGCCTCGGCTGAGGTCTCTGCTGCGACGGTCTCGGCAGCCGGTTTACGGGTCCTGGAGGGACGCGCCTTTTTGGGCTTTTCCTCTGCTACTGCGGGCTCGGCGGGGGCCGATGCGGCTGCCTCCGCCCACGGTTCCGCTCCGACCTCCGGCGCGTGCAGCTCGGAAGCGGCTTCATGGGAAGCGGCCTCAAGGGAACCGGCTTCATGGGAAGCTTTCCCGCCGCGCCGTCTCTTGCGGCGACGCTTTTTCTTCATCTCGTCGCCAGCCGGCTCTGCGGATTCGCCCGCTGCTTCCGCCTCCCCCTCGGCCGCGGCTCCCGCCTGCGTCACATAGGTGAACTCGCCCGCCTGCTCAGGCTCGGCAAAGACACCAGCCACCCCGGGCGTCTGCTCCGGGGAGATTTCCCCTGCAGCCGCTGCCTCGGCGGAGCCACCCTTGCCGCCGCGCTTCCGCTTGC
>DATCHY010000315.1:0-7312 GCA_036508065.1 Geomonas sp.
ATTTCCCCTTCTGCTCCCGGACCACCTTGGCGAGCGCCTCCTCGGCCTGGAACCCGGCTGCGGCCATGATGGTCTCGTGGTAGTCGACGGATAGGATGTCGAGGACCAGTTCGGCCACCGTCGGGTTTGCCGAGCGGAGCAGCGCCTCGGTGTCCCCGGCGCAGTCCTGGAATTCGAGCCAGACCAGGGTCGGGCGCTTCACCTCGTCGAGCGCCTGCGCGATCCGCGGGGCGAAGCTCACCGGGAGCGCCAGGGCGGCGGACATGGCGGAACAGAATTTCATGAAGTCCCGGCGCGAGACCCCCTTCTGCTCAAGAATCCCGGAAATGCTAAAATCTTGTTCTAAACAGTCTTCGGTCCCGTCCTTGCGCGATTCTCCCACCGGCGACCTCCTTCTCTGCTCGAAGAATGTAAAGCCTTGCCTGATAGATGATTGCAGCCGTGCCGTGCCTCGGAATGCCTCGTTTGAAATTTCAAATTTGCAATTAACACCGTTTTACAGCTATCGGTTAGCTTGTCAAGGGAATTATCAGGTTTCGCGTCGCCTTTGGCCGGAAAAAAGAGGGCCCCGTGCTACACGGGGCCCTCTTGATGGCAGCCTGTCGTCGAAGGCTGGCCGAGGTTCGGCCGATTCGGCCCCGGAATTCAGACCACCACCTCGCAGTCGTCCTCCTGCCAGCTGTCCAGCGAGCCGTCCGGCAGTTCCACCTGCACGGTGTCCCCTTCGATGGTGCAGCCGAAGGAAAGTCCAATCTCGTCGGTACTCCGGTTCCTCACCTTGACCCTTTCCCCTTTCCGTTCCGTCGTGTCGCAGATCTCTGAATGGATCGCTTTCATGGTCCACCTCGCGCTTGAGTTTAGTAGGTCTAAGGATATCAGCGGGGCCGGTTTATGCAACTGAAGGGAAAAAGGGGACGGTCGCACCTGCCGGAGCCCCTTTTCCCCTCGCCCTGACGGCTCCCTTAGAGCACGCTCGCGATCTCCGGGGTGACGTTCGGCTTGAACTGCTCGAAGTTTTTCTGGAACATCCCGACCAGTTTGCGAGCGGTCGCGTCGTAGGCCTCCTTGTCGGCCCAGGCGTTTCTCGGGTTGAGGACCTCCTGCGCCACGCCCGGGCAGGCCTTCGGGATGCTGAGGCCGAAGGCGGTGTCCTTCTCGAACTCCCCGGCGCTGAGGGTGCTGTCCAGCGCCGCGTTGACCAGGGCGCGGGAATAGGCGATCTTCATGCGGCTCCCGACTCCCGGGCCGCCGCCGCTCCAGCCGGTGTTGACCAGCCAGCAGTCCACCTTGTGGGAGCCGATCTTCTGGCCCAGGAGCTCGGCGTAGACGGAGGGGCGCAGCGCCATGAACGGGGCGCCGAAGCAGGTGGAGAAGGTCGCCTGCGGCTCGGTGACGCCGGCCTCGGTGCCTGCCACCTTGGCGGTGTAGCCGGAGAGGAAGTGGTACATCGCCTGCTCGGGGGTGAGGCGCGAGATCGGCGGCAGTACCCCGAAGGCGTCGCAGGTGAGCATGATGACGTTGGTTGGGTGCCCGCCGGTGCTCGAGGGGACGATGTTCGGGATGTGGGTGATGGGATAGGAGGCCCGGGTGTTTTCCGTTAGGGAGGCGTTGTTCAGGTCGATCCTGCGTGAGATGGTGTCGATTGCCACGTTCTCCAGGATGGTGCCGAACCTCCTGGTGCAGTGGTAGATCTCGGGCTCGGACTCCTTGGAGAGGTTGATGACCTTGGCGTAGCACCCACCCTCGAAGTTGAAGACCCCCTTGTCGTCCCAGCCGTGCTCGTCGTCGCCTATGAGCCTCCGGTTGGGCGCGGCCGAGAGGGTCGTCTTGCCGGTCCCGGACAGGCCGAAGAACACCGCCACGTCGCCGTTTTCCGCGGTGTTCGCCGAGCAGTGCATGGACATGACCTTTTTCTGCGGCAGCAGGTAGTTGAGCACCGTGAAGATGGACTTCTTGATCTCGCCGGCGTAGCTGGTCCCGCCGATGATGACCAGCTTGCGGGCGAAGTTGATGATGATGAACGCCTCGGAGTTGGTCCCGTCGGTCTTCGGGATGGCATGAAAATTGGGCAGGTCGATGACGGTGAACTGCGCCTTGTGCGCCTGCAGCTCGTCCTGGGTGGCGCGGATGAACATGTTGCGCGCGAACAGGGAGTGCCAGGCGCGCTCGGTGATGATCCGCACTGGAAGCTTGTGCTCGGGGCTTGCGCCGGCAAAGCAGTCCTGCACGAACAGGTCGCGCCCCTGCATGTAGATGGTCATTCTATTGTAGAGGGCGTCGAAGCTTGTCGCGTCGAAGGGGCGGTTCACCTTGCCCCAGTTGATATGGCCGTGGCTTCCCGGTTCGTCCACGATGAATTTCTCGTTGGCGGCGCGCCCGGTGTAGTGCCCGGTCTTGACTGTCAGTGCGCCCAGGTGGGAGATGAGCCCCTCGCCCCGGCGCACCACCTGCTCGTAGAGCACGGCGGTCGGCGAGGTCCAGTAAATGAGGTTGGCGTTCGATATGCCGTGTTCTTCCAGTCCCGTTCCCCGGGTGATGTCATTGAGTTTCACGTGCTCCCTCCCTCGATTAAATTTTTTCCAGCTACAAAGATAGCAGGTGGACGGCTGAATGCAACGCTCTCCGGACGCAAAAAAGGCCCCGGTATTTGAACCGGGGCCTTTCTGTTACAGCAGGTATTCACTTAGACTGCGTCTTCAGAGTCAGTCGTTGAAACCGTCATCTTCGGCAGTCGGAGTGAACTGTTCCCAGTGCTCGGGCGAGCGCCACAGGGCCGAGAGGATGAGCTCGCGGATATGGAGGAACTCCTTGGGGAGACGGTCGTACATCTTGACGAACAGCTCCTCGTGAGAGAGGATCTCTTCCTTCCAGACGTCTCTGTCAACCGACATCAGTTCGTGATACTGCTCGCGGGAAACCGTGTCCAGACCGGACCAGTCCAGGTCCTCGTAACGCGGCATCCATCCCAGCGGGCTTTCCACGGAAGCGCCGCGCCCGTTGGCGCGATCCACGACCCATTTCAGTACCCGCATGTTGTCGCCGAAACCCGGCCAGAGGAACTTGCCGTTGGCGTCCTTGCGGAACCAGTTGACGCTGAAGATCTGGGGCGGGTTCGGGTTGGTGCGTCCCATCTGCAGCCAGTGGTTGAAGTAATCCGCCACGTGGTAGCCGCAAAACGGCAGCATGGCGAACGGGTCGCGACGGACGTTGCCGATGGCGCCGACGGCCGCCGCTGTCGTTTCAGACCCCATGGTGGCGGCCAGGTAGACGCCGTAGCTCCAGTTGAACGCCTGGTAGACGAGCGGGATGACGTTGTTGCGCCGGCCGCCGAACACGAAGGCCTTGATCGGCACCCCTTTGGGGTTTTCCCATTCCGGGTCGATCGAGGGGCACTGGCCAGCCGGGGAGGTGAAACGGGAGTTGGGGTGCGCCGCGTTCCTGCCGCAGCCGGCGGTCCAGGCCTTCCCCTGCCAGTCGGTAAGCGTGGCGGGGGTGGTGTCGGTCATCCCTTCCCACCAGACGTCGCCGTCGGGGGTGAGTGCCACGTTGGTGAAGATGGAGTTGCCGGCACAGGAGATCATGGCGTTGGGGTTCGATTTCATCGAGGTGCCGGGAGCCACGCCGAAGAAGCCTGCCTCGGGGTTGATGGCGTAGAGCTGGCCGTCCGGGCCGGGCTTGATCCAGGCGATGTCGTCGCCGACGGTCGAGATCTTCCAGCCGGCGTTCTTGAAGTTGTCCGGCGGCACCAGCATGGAGAGGTTGGTCTTGCCGCAGGCGCTCGGGAACGCGGCGCCCAGGTAGGTTTTCTCCCCTTCCGGCGATTCGATCCCGAGGATCAGCATGTGCTCGGCCAGCCACCCCTCGTCCTTGGCGATCTTGGAGGCGATGCGCAGCGCCAGGCACTTCTTGCCGAGCAGGGCGTTGCCGCCGTAGCCGGAGCCGAAGGACCAGATGGAGCGCTCCTCGGGGAAGTGGACGATGTACTTTTCCTTGTTGCAGGGCCACGTCACATCCTTCTGGCCGGCAGCCAGGGGTGCGCCTACCGAGTGCAGGCAGGGGACGAACTCGCCGTCGCCCAGCACTTCGACCACCTTTTTACCCATGCGGGTCATGATCTGCATGTTGACCGCGACGTAGGGGGAGTCGGAGATTTCCACGCCGATCTTGGCGATGTTGGAGCCCAGAGGTCCCATGCTGAAGGGGATCACGTACATGGTGCGCCCCTTCATGCACCCTTTGAACATCCCGTTAAGGGTCTTCTTCATTTCCTTGGGGGGCATCCAGTTGTTGGTCGGGCCAGCATCCTGTTTGGCGAGGCTGCAGATGAAGGTGCGGTCCTCGACGCGTGCCACGTCGCCGGGATCCGACCAGGCGAGGTAGCTGTTGGGACGTTTTTCCTGGTTCAACTTCTGGAAGGTGCCGCTCTGAACCAGCAGGTTGCAGAGGCTGTCATACTCCTCCTGGGAACCGTCACACCAGTGGATGTTGGCGGGTTCGCACAACGCGGAGACTTCTTTAACCCAGTCGAGTAGCTGCTTGTTTTTCACCTCGTAACTCATACCCATTCCCTCCTTGTGTTGTTAGGATTCAATATGCATTGCAGATAATTCCAAACTGTGAAGCTGACCTTACGTCTCTATTGCTGCGTATGTACCGGCGTTTGAGGAAAGAGAGTCCAGCCTCGCGCGCTTACATTTTATTCCCGACTGGTGCCAATCTTGCTCTGCGCAGACTCCTGTGCAGGTCGTGCAGGAGGGTCCGGGGCACGATATCGCGTCAGGAATGAAGCCCCAGGCACGCTTTATCCTGGCGGACGATTGACGCGAATCGGCTCAGGGTCATGTTTAATGCCCGGGCCGGCTTGTCGTTGGCTATCAACTTGGGCGATCCGTAGGAGGGGCGAGTCTTTCCCTTGCGATCCCGGCAGGCGCATCTTATCCTGCGGGGGTGCGGTCAGGCGGTCGGCCTTTGCGCCAAGCGAGTGAAAGGAAGGCGATTGGAGCCTTGCGGATCAACAGGAAAGGCAGTCTCCGGCTACTTGATACTCTGTAGTGACTGGTTTCTCTTGCAGAGGATCGTTGCGACACTGAACGTGGGGTTTTGGTTGGACGTCTCAGGCGGGAAGCTGGGAAGTGAGCCTCTCGCTCTTTTTGACGATCTGCTCAGTGAAACCGTTCCGGTACGGTCCCGTGGAGCCGGTTGCCAGTGGCAAAGCCGTGTTCCTTGAGTCCCCTGCACCAGGTGATGTCATTGAGCGCCAATCTTGTCCCCTCCCTGAGCCAAAATTTTAATTATGACAAAGTAACACAACGAGTTCTAAAATCAAGTGTAAATTATTGCCGCGCTCTTAATTGACACGCCGTCTCCATCTGTTAGACTTTTGCCGGATGTGCCGTGAGGAGACTGCCCGAGGTGATGCGCCGCCGCAGCAAGAGCTGTCGGCCGGCCGGAGGTAAGCTGAATCAAGGGACCGTATTTGTAATTTGCCGAGCCGGGCCGCCTGCTGCGGATCTGGCGCGGTTGCCGATCGGATAGACTGCACCAAAGAAAAGGAGGGTATCAATGGAGCCATATATCTGCACCGTCTGCCAGTATGTGTACGACCCGTATGTGGGGGACCCTGACAACGGGGTACCGCCCGGAACGCCGTTTGCAGATCTGCCGGACGATTGGGTCTGTCCGGTGTGCGGGGTCGGCAAGGACGCCTTCGAGCCCGAGTAGGGAAGCAGATTGAGGCTAAGATCGAGGTTGAGTAGGGGCGAGTAGTGAAGCAGGTTAAGATTGAGGTTGAGGTTGAGTAGGGGCGAATAATTACTCTTCGCCCCTACTCTTATTTTTTCTGCACTCAGCCGCTGATCCTCTTAATCTCGATCTTAACCTAGTACCCAGTCCAGCTAGAAATAACGGGGAACAGTTCAACACCGTCTGTTGTTTTTTGTAGGTTGGCGGTGAGCGGTCTCATCGTGAACCCCAACGTTGCGATGTTGGGGTTCACGATGGAGCTGTTCACCCCAACCTACCGTCTGATCCTCTTAATCTCAATCTCAATCTTGATCTAGAGATCCTTCAGGATCTCTGCCATTTCGGCCGTAATCCCCTTCAGATCGTCAAGTTTCATGTCCCCCATGTGGGCCACCCGGAAGGTCTTCCCCTTCAGCTTGCCGTAGCCGTCATCGAAGGCATAGCCCCGCTCTGCCAGGCTCTTTTTGAGTTGCGCCAGATTGGCGCCACGGTCATTGGTGGCGCAGGTGAGCGTGACCGAGCGGTACGGCTCCGCGGCCAGCAGGCCGAAGCCGTGCTCCAGGACCCAGCTCCTCATGAACTGTGCCATCCCGGCGTGCCGCTGCCATCTCTGCTCCAGCCCTTCCGCGAAGATCCTCTCCAACTGCAGCTCCAGAGCGTAGATGAGCGAGATGCAGGGGGTGGACGGTGTGTTGTCCTTCTCGTCGGCCGCGGCGAACTCCAGGAAGTCGAAGTAGTAGCCGCGCCCGGGGACGCCCTTGGCGCGCTCCAGCGCCCTTTCGCTCGCGGTGAAGACGGCGAGCCCCGGCGGCAGGGCGAAGGCCTTCTGCACCCCGAAAACGCAGCAGTCAATGCCGAGCTCGGCAACCGGGATCTTCAGCGCGCTCATCGAGGAGACCGTGTCGATGATCGAGACCACGTCGGGGTATTTCTTCAGCACCTGGGCGATCTCGGGCAAGGGGGACATCACCCCGGTGGAGGTCTCGTTGTGGATCAGCGTGATGGCATCGTACTTGCCCGTGGCGAGCGCCGAATCGACCAGCTCCGGCGTGATCGGCTCGCCCCAGGCGACCTTGAAGGCATCAGCCTCCTTGCCGCAGGCAAGCGTCACGTTGTGCCACTTGTCGGAGAAGGCGCCGTTGCAGAAGTTGGCGCAGCGCTTGCCAACCAGGTTGCGCACCGCGCCCTCCATGGCGCCGAAGGCGCTCGAGGTGGCGAGGAAGACGCGCTCCTCCGTGAACATCAGCCTTTTCAGCTTGTCGGTGACCCCTTTGTGCAGGGCTGCGTACTCGGGCATGCGGTGTCCGATCATCGGCGTTGCCATGGCGTTCAGTATTTCCGGGCTGACCTCGATCGGCCCCGGGATGAACAGCTTCTTGTGCATGGTTGGCGGCTCCATTTTATGTGAGATTGGTCGGCGGCTAAAGGCGGCGGGGCGGGAGAGGATGGTTGTAGGCCGGCGCCGGTTCAGTCGCGCCGGTTTGCCTGCTGCAGGCGGATTTAAAAAGTATCAGATGGCGGGGACGATGTCAATTCTCCCGTATCCGCGAAGGCCGCTCTCTATCAGCTC
>DATCHY010000316.1:0-9092 GCA_036508065.1 Geomonas sp.
TGCCAAGAAGCTTGCCTCGGCGCCCCGCAAGCCCGCCTGCTGCTGGGAAAAGATGCAGGACGCACGGGTCTCCCTGAAAGGCGAGCGGGCCGCGACCGTCCGCGCGCGCCTCGGCTTCGAAGGGGGAGCGTCGGGCACCGAGTTCGTCACCAAGGGGATCAAGCTGAAGAAGGAGGGCGATGTCTGGGTGATCTCCCAGTCGGATCTTTTCTCCCTGGCGGACCTCTCCAAGAAGAGGGCCCGTTACAAGTATCTGCCGATCCAGCCAAAGTAGCCGAGTCAAAATCCTGCACACGGATGGAACGGATGAAACGGATGAAACGGATAAAATCAGATAAAGCGGTGAAACGGTAGAGCCAAAGACTCAAAATTTAGAGTACAGGGTTAACCTCAAAAGACTGCCTAATCTGCCTTTATCCGTATAATCCGTTCAATCCGTGTGCGATGCCTTTAAGCCTCGTTTTGTGGGATTTTTGATCCGCGTGTAACCGCATAATCCGCGCCATCCGCATTCTAATGATTTTGCTTCATGCCGCTTGACCGTTTCACCCCCTTCCGGTACATTAGGCGGATGTCCATAAATAATAAAGTAATTGTCCCGAAGAAGCCGGAACTCCTTTCACCCGCAGGTTCCCTGGAGGCGTTTTTCGCCGCCATGGAGAAGGGCGCGGATGCGGTCTATGCGGGCCTGAGGGAATTCTCGGCGCGCGCCAAGGCGAAGAACTTCACCCTTTCACAGATGGAGCGGATGACCGCCTATGCCCACGGCCACGGGAAAAAGCTCTACGTCACCCTGAATACCCTGGTGAAGGAAACGGAACTGCCGAGCCTCATCGACACCCTCGCTTCCCTTGAGGCGATGCGGGTGGACGGGGTGATCCTGCAGGACCTGGCGGTGGCGCGCCTTGCCCGCGAATTTTTCCCCGGCATCCCGCTGCATGCCTCCACCCAGATGACCATCCACAACTCGCTCGGCGTCCGGCAACTTGAGGAACTCGGTTTCGAGAGGGTGGTGCTCGCCCGCGAGCTGCACCTGGACGAGATCAGCTCCATCGTCGCCTCCAGTCGCGCCGAGATCGAGTGCTTCATCCACGGGGCGCTCTGCTTCTCTTTTTCCGGCCAGTGCTACTTCTCCTCCTTCCTGGGCGGCCACAGCGGGAACCGCGGGCGCTGCGCGCAGCCCTGCCGGCGCCAGTACAAGCACAAGGGAAAGGAGGGCTACTACCTCTCCACCAACGACTTCTCCAGCATCGAGATGATACCCGCGCTGATGAAAGCCGGGGTCGCCTCCCTGAAGATCGAGGGGAGGATGAAGTCCGCTGAGTACGTGGCGAGCGTCATCGGCGCCTACCGGATGGTGCTCGATGCGCCCGAAGGGTCGTACGACGAGGCGGTCGCCGAGGCGAAAGCGCTCCTGAAGCTCTCCTTCGGGCGGGTGCCGACCAAGGGCTTCCTCGCCTCGCAGACTCCCACCGACATTTCCACGCCGTCGATCAAGGGTGCCACCGGGCGCTACCTGGGCGACATCAGGGAGATCCGGGGCAACCGGATCAGCTTCGACACGCGGGACCGCCTCCACGTGGGGGACCGGATCAGGGTGCAGCCGAAGACCGACATGGCGGGCCGCGCCTTTACCCTCAAGGATCTCTTCATCGGCAACAAGAAGACGATGAGCGCCAGGGAGAACACGCTGGTCTCCACCGCCTCGCCGTTTCCCTTCAAGCTCGGGGACTCCGTGTTCAAGGTTTCCTCCGAGACCGCCTTCACCATGAGCGAGAACGCCTGCATCAAGCGCCTCGACGCGGTTAATGGGGACAGCATCCCGTGCAGTCTGAAACTCTCCTATGTCCCGGAGTCGGAATCGCTCAGCATCGAGGCCGAGGTGTTCGGCGCGCAGTTTGCCACCTCGTTCCCGCTCGGCCCTCTGGAAGCTTCCCGCTCCACAGACATGGAGGGGGTGTTGAGGGCGCAGTTCTCCAAGTGCGGCGACACCCAGTTCACCCTGGCCAAGCTGGCAGCCCCCGACTTCC
The DNA here is from genome assembly GCA_036508065.1 of Geomonas sp. Taxonomy (GTDB): domain Bacteria; phylum Desulfobacterota; class Desulfuromonadia; order Geobacterales; family Geobacteraceae; genus Geomonas. The sequence continues at coordinate 2,031 of DATCHY010000316.1, forward strand.
CGGCGCTCCTCATCCCCGCGCCGAGACTGAAAGATATCAGGCGCACCTTCTATGTCTGGCTTGCCGAAACCTCGCTGGGAGCCTTGAAGAAGAGGAGCCGCATGGCGCGAGACGAGGCGATCTCCGCGCTGGTGCCGAGACGCCCGACACCCTTTAAGGGCAAGGACGTGCTCTCCGTCAAGATCGAGCAGGTGAAGGACTGGCACGAGCTGCACCGTGACATCGTGGACCAGGTGATCCTGCCGGTCTCCCGGGCGAACATGCACCAGCTGCCGCAGTTCGCCCGCAAGCTCAAGGGGGACGAGGAACGCGTCATCTGGCAGCTTCCCTTCATCATCTTCGAGGCCGATATCCCCTTCTTCAGGGAGTCCGTCGATGCCATACTAAACGCCGGCTTCAAGCGCTTCGAGCTCACCAACCTGTCCCATTTCCAGTTCTTCAAGGGGACCGAGGCCGAGCTCTCCACCGATTACCGGCTCTACTCGCTGAACAGCCAGGCGCTGCTCAGCTGGCAGGAAATGGGTGCCACCAGGGCGACCCTCTACATCGAGGACGACCGTGAGAACATGGCGCTGCTGCTTGCCGCCGATCTGAAGATCACCAGGGGGGTGCTGCTGTATGCACCGGTGCCGGTCATCACCTCCAAGATCGCCATCAAGGAGATCAAGGGGGAGGCGCCGCTCGTCTCCGACCGCGGCGACGTCTATACCGTGAAGGTGAAGGACCATCTCACCGTCGTGAACGCCCAGACCCCGTTCGCCCTGACCCAGTACCGGAACGATTTGCGCCAGATGGGGTGCGGTTCCTACCTGCTCGACCTTTCCCATTTGCAGCCCGAGGAGCGGGAGCGTGCGCTGGCGGCGTACCGGAAGACACTCGGCGTCCAGGGCGCTTCCGAGTTCAACTTCTCGACCGGATTGGTTTAAAGGACCGTGATGTGTGATGAGTGATGTGTGATATTAATCACCTGTCACCCATTACACGTCACGCCTTTGTTTTAAAAGATAGCGTAGGGTGGGCCGTGCCCACCGACCGGCATCCGCCTGGATGCCCGCAAGCGGTATCCCGACAGAACCGGTTCTGTAGGGACACCCCTTGCTGGTCCCCTGGCCTTCGGCTTTCGGTGGGCACGGCCCACCCTACGGCTACGGCTGCAGGGGCCAACGGCAGCTGAATAGTTACAAAAGAACTAAGGGTGGGGGTTGTATTATGAAGGATTATCTGGTTCGTATTCTCGCCAAGTCGGGGAACGTAAGGGGGCTTGCCTGCGTCACGACCGGTCTTGTCGACGACGTCTGTAAGCGGCACAGCACGCTTCCCACGGCCTCGGCCGCGCTGGGACGGGCACTGACGGCGGGTACCCTGCTGGGCGCGATGCTGAAGACCGGCCAAAGGGTGGCGCTGCGCTTCGAGGGAAACGGTCCGCTGAAAAAGATCATCGTCGAGGCGGACAGCGACGGGAGCGTACGAGGTTATGTGGGGGAGCCGCAGGTGGATCTGCAGCGTGCCGACGGGGCACTGGACGTGGCAGGGGCACTGGGCCGCGCCGGATTCCTGACGGTCGCCAAGGACCTGGGGCTCAAGCAGCCGTATAGCGGCACGGTGCAGCTCTACACGAGCGAGATCGCGCAGGATCTGGCGCTCTATCTGGTCGAGTCCGAGCAGATCCCCTCAGCCGTGGGGCTTGCCGAGTTCGTGGAGCCGGACGGTACGGTCTCCGCCGCGGGTGGCTTTCTGATCCAGGCGGTGCCGCCTGTCGATCCCGAGGTCGTCGAAGAGCTTATGGCACGCATAGAAAAGCTGCCCCCCCTGAGCGAACTGCTGCGGGAAGGCAAGAGCCCGGAGGAAATCCTGGAATTGCTCTTTGCCGAGATACCCTATGACACGCTGGAAAAGAGGGTGCTCGCCTTTGCCTGCAACTGCAGCAGGGAGCGGATCGAGCGGGTGCTCATCTCCATGGGGAAGAAGGAACTCGTTTCGCTGCGGGAAGAACAACAAGGTGCCGAGGTGACCTGCGAGTTCTGCGGTGAGCGTTATGGCTTTGATGAAGCGGAAATGGAGCGTCTGATCGCCGAGGTGGATGAAGGGGAGGCTCAGGCGTAGACGGCAATGCCGGAGAGGGTCGTGGTGAGGGGGCTGGCGCTGCCGGCTGGCTGCGGTATACTGGACCGGTGACTGCCAGGAGTGTGAATTCGGGAGGTGCCGATGCGAATCTACGACATTACCATGCCGCTTTCTGCCGAACTTCCGGTTTACCCGGGTGACTTCCCGGTCGTTGTCGCTCCCTGGACCAGGATCGCCGACGGCGACTCGGCCAATGTCTCCCGACTCACCCTCTGTACCCATAGCGGCACCCACCTCGATCCGCCCCGCCACTTCAGCGACCAGGGGCTCTCGGTCGACGACATCCCGCTCGGGCTTCTGATCGGGAAGGCGCTGGTGCTCGAAATCCTCGGGGTGCCGGCCATCGGCCGCAGGGAGCTGGAACGCTTGCCGGTAAAGGGCGTGGAGCGGCTCCTCCTGAAGACGGACAACTCCGAGCTCTGGAAAAAGAGCGAGTTCAGCCCCGATTTTGCCGCTCTCTCGGTGGAGGGCGCCGGATACCTGCTGGAGGCGGGAGTCAAGCTGGTTGGCGTCGACTACCTTTCCGTGGAGAGCGTCGAGGGAGACGGCGAAGTCCACCGGACGCTGCTCGCTAACGGGGTCCTGATTCTGGAAGGATTGAATCTGGCGGATGTCGAGCCCGGGGAGTACGAGCTGATCTGTCTGCCGCTAAAGATCAAGGATGGAGACGGAGCGCCCGTGAGGGCGCTCCTGAGAGGTGGTGCGGGGGCGGAGTTGAGCTTCGATCCTCATACGACCAAGTGGCCGCTGGCCTGATCCGCTAGTTTTCCGATTTGACCTTTGCGCAGCAGGGCTTTATCTCCGCCTGCTGCATCTTGGCGGATTTGTCGCACCCCTTGCTGCCGCACGGTTTCCCCTCAGCGGCCTTCAGCTTCGCGCACTCGTCGCACCCCTTGGCAGCATCCCCACCCTTTGCATACTTCTCGCAGTTGTCGCACGGTGCACTCGCGCTCTTGTCGGCCTTGGGGCATTTGTCGCAGCCAGGTTGTGCCGAGCTCGGCTCGTTGGCCCAGACCGCGACGGAACAGGCAATGGCGATGATTACCGGGAAAAGGATGGCCAGCTTCTTTTTCATAAAACCTCCAGGTTTTTCGTAAGGTAGGGGCGACCCGGCGGGTCGCCCCTGCAGAATTCCCCTGCTATCCCGAATTCAAGCCAGATCCGGAGCGGCCTCCGTGAATGCGGCATCGGTCGGTGCCACGGCCTCGATGAGCCTCCCCTTGGGCCCGGTGAAGCGCATGCTGCGGCAGTGCAGCATCATGCGGGGCGCGGGCACCCCGCCGTAGGTTTCGTCGCCGATGATCGGGAGTCCGCTGTGGCTCAGATGCACGCGTATCTGGTGGGTGCGCCCGGTGAGCGGCCTCGCCTCGATCGCCGTCACCCCGGCGCCCTCGCCGATCACCCGGAACAGGGTGCGGGAAGGTTTGCCGGGCAGCGCCACGCCGTACTTGAACTTGTTGACCTTGGCTATCGGCGCGTCCACGCTCCACTCCGCCTGGTCCGGCGAGTCGGAGACGAGGGCCCAGTAGGTCTTCGCCACCTTCCCCTCCTTGAGCAGGTTGGAAATCAGGGTGGCCGCCTGCTTGTGTTTCGGGAAGAACATGACCCCGCTGGTGCCGCGGTCCAGGCGGTGCACCACCCGGGCCGGATCCTTCAGCCCGATCGCCTTCATATAACAATCCACCGCGTACTCCACGGTTCCCTTCAACTGGTACGGGGTGCGCTGGCTGTTGAAGCCGGCGGCCTTGTAGACCGCGATAAAGTCCTTGTCCTCGTAGAGCAGATCCTTCGTGGTGTAGACGAGCTCGATGCAGCGCTCCTGCTCCATCACACCGAGGGCGATCTCGTCACCCTCCTTGAGGGCCCGGGAGGCGACCCGCACCAGTGCCTGGGATATGTTGCAGCCGCCCCAGTCGATGATCCTCCTGATCTCCCCCTTGGAGAACTGCGGGAAGATCATCTTGGCGCCGTCGTCCAGCCGCATCCCCGCCTGCTCCGCATTCACGCGCGCGACCAGTATCATTTGAGGTGCCTCCCGGCGCGCAGCAGCGCGACAATGGTCTTGCCGTCCGTGATGCCGCCATCGGCAGCCATTTGCAGCGCTTGCTCCAGCGGAATCCGGACGCAGCAGATTTCCTCGTACGCCTCCGGGGTAGCGACACCCTGGGAAAGCCCGGTCGCCAGGAACAGGTGGACCACCTCGTCCAGCACGCCGGGTGACGGGTGCACGATGCCGAGCGACACTAGCGCGGATGCTTCCAGTCCGGTCTCCTCGGCGAGCTCCCTGCCCGCGCAGAGCTGCGGGTCCTCACCTGGGGAGAGGCGCCCGGCGGGAAGCTCCAGCAGAAAGCCGTCCATGGCGGGGCGGAGCTGGCGGATCAGCGTGATGCTGCCGTCGTCGTGGAGCGGCAGGATGGCTGCCCCGCCCGGGTGGCGCACGATCTGGTAGGTGAACCATCCCTGGTCCCCGATCATTACATCCATCTGCTCCACATCAACAACCAGACCACTGAACAGCTTGGACTTATTCTTCGTTTCCATGGTGCGACCCCCAAAGTAGATACATACCATTTCCCCGACGGGAAGTGAAGGGCGATTTGAGCCAGGTCCCTGCCAAAGAGTTAAAGGCGTGACGCGTAATGTGTGGTGAGCGATTAAACCGGCTTGCCCCGCGACCCCCTTGTGTCAGCCAAGGTAAGGCGGCTGGTCGAGTTGCTGCGGTCTGGGTGTGCGGATTTAAAAAAGATGGCAAGACTGCCGGCAATCTGATATTCTTGGCGGCATTGTCCAAAAACATAAAAAGGTGGTGCGCTATGGCACAGGCTAAAGAAGGGGACCGCGTAAAGGTCCATTATACTGGCAGGCTTGACGACGGCTCCGTGTTCGATTCTTCGGAATGCCAGGAAGACGAGTGCGGCTGCGAGCAGCACGGCCCGATGGAGTTCACCATCGGCGGCGGGGAAGTGATTCCCGGCTTCGACAGGGGCGTGATAGGGCTGGAAATCGGCGAATCCAAGACGATCCACATCCCGGTCGATGAGGCCTACGGCGAGAGGATCGAGGAGATGGTGGCAGATGTGCCGCGCGGCGACCTTCCCCCGGAGATAAAGCCCGAAGTCGGGGCACAGTTGGAGGTAACCCAGGAGGACGGGCAGATCTTCCAGGTGCTGGTTACCGACATGAACGACGAAACGATTACCATCGACGCCAACCACCCGCTGGCGGGCCAGGCGCTCAACTTCGATATCCGGCTGGTCGAGATCCTCTAGAACTGACGAAAAAGAGAAAAGCCCCTCACCAGGAATGTTCCCGGTGCAGGGGCTTTTTTTTTGGTGAATTCCCCCTCCCCTTCAAGGGGAGGGCCGGGGTGGGGATGGGCCAAGTCCGCGCCCCAAATACCCCATCCCCCTCCTGACCTCCCCCTTGAAAGGGGAGGACCCTGTGCGCTACGGGCGGACCAACACCCGCGCCTAAGGTGCCTTTCCGGGCAACACGCACAAGCAAACAGCCTCTTTTTTAGTTCTCCGCCATGAAATGGCATTCGTAGAGGTCTTCGAGCGACTGCAGATGGCGGGTTTCGTCGGCCAGCATCTGCTGGAACAGCACCGCCATCGGTGCGCCTTCGCACCCCTTCGACATCCTCTGGTAGAATTCAATCGACCCCTTCTCCAGATGAATGGCGTAAGCGAGCGCCTCCCTTGCGTCCGAATCGGCGCGCAGCTCGCGCTTGGCCAGTACGTAGCTGAGGTTCATGGTCGGGACAGCCTGCTGCAGATCGCCCCCTCCCTTCATCTCGCCGTCGATAAGCGCCTTCTCCAGCTGGTGCTTGTGTTCAAGCTCGTCGAGCGCCGCTTCCTTGAATATCTGGCGTGCCGCCTTGTCCTTCACGATGCGAAGCGCGGCCAGGTAGGCCCTGAACCCCTCGGCTTCCATCGCGGCGGCCATTTCTATCGCAGCTTCAAACGTGTAACAAACATCCCCTTGCTCAGCCATGGATTTTCTCCTCTAGGGTTTGATTAAGAAGCCTTTTTTAACACAAGACGCCCTGGAGTACAAGAACGTTTGTATACACTATGCCGCCGAATGGCGTTTTTCCCGGCGACTGGTACACTGTTCCCTGCAGGCGGGCCTGCGAAGGAGGGGGTATGCGGATATTTCTGGCGGGCGGGACGGGGTTCGTGGGCGGCCATGTACGGCAGGCGCTTCTTGCCGGTGGTCACAGCATCAGGCTTTTGGTGCACAAGAGAAGCGTCGGGGCCGAGCCGGGCGTGGAGGAGGTCGAGGGGGACGCGACACTCCTGCCGAGTTTCGCCGCGGCCGTGAGCGGCTGCCAGGCGACCATCAACCTGATCGGGATCATCCGGGAGTTCCCCGGTCGCGGGGTGACCTTCGAGCGGCTCCACGTCGAGGCGACGCACAACATCATCTCCGCAGCACGGAGTGCCGGCATCCGCCGTCATCTGCAGATGTCCTCGCTCGGCACCCGGGCCGATGCCTCCTCCGGGTACTTCCGGAGCAAGTTCCTCGCCGAGGAGGAGGTGCGCGGCTCGGGGCTCGATTACACCATATTGCGCCCCTCCATCATCTTCGGTCCCAAGGACGACTTCGTCAACAAGCTGGTGGGGTACCTGAAGAGCTTCCCGGCGATGCCGGTCATCGGGGATGGCGAGTACCAGGTGCAGCCGATCTCTGCTGACGACGTGGCCCGCTGCTTCGCCGGAGCGCTGGAGAAGCCGGAGACCATAGGCAAGACTTTTGAGCTGTGCGGGCCGGACCGGATGAGCTACAACGCGCTCCTCGACACGGTCGGGCGCGTCATCGGAAAGAAGAACGTGCTCAAGGTGAAAAATCCGCTCGCCCTGATGCAGTTGGTCGTGCCGGTCATGCAGCGCTTCTCCTTCTTCCCGATCACCATGGATCAGATCTCCATGCTGGTTG
>DATCHY010000317.1:0-2910 GCA_036508065.1 Geomonas sp.
AGGATGGTGGTGTTGTCCACCACCGTGTAGCCCGAGACCTGGGCCTGCTCCCGCTCCTTCCCCTTGATCCAGACCGCCGGAAGGCCGAACACCGGCTCGGTGGTCTTGATCCCCTCGAGGAGGCCGGTGGCGCCGCCGGAATCCATGGCCAGGTACTGTCCCGAGAGCTCGCCGCCGCCGACCTTGGCGCCGTTGATCAGGATGTTGTACTCGTAAGGCTTCAACTGCAGGTTGTCGTGGATGTGGATCGGCGGGACGATGAAGCCCATGCGGTCCGCGAACTGCTTCCGGATCGAGCGGATCCGGTCCAGGAGCTCGCCCTGCTGGCTCGCGTCCACCATCGGGACCAGCCCGTAGCCCACCTCCAGCTCCAGCATGTCGAGCGGGCGGATCGAGTTGATCTGGTCCAGGTCCTCTTCGCTTGCCGCGGCGCCGACGGTTTCCTCCACCTCCTCCACCTTCTCGGACGCCTTCCGGCTCACCAGATAGGAGATGCCGGAGAGCAGCAAAAAGGCGAAGTGGGGCAGACCCGGGATCATGGCGAACAGGAACAGCACGCCGGAGGCGACCTGGAAGGCCTTCGGGTAGTTGAGGAGCTGGCCCGCTATCTCGTGGCCGAAGTTGTTCTCGTCGGCCGACCGGGTAACGATGATGCCGGCTGCGGTCGAGATGATCAGGGCCGGGACCTGCGCCACCAGCCCCTCCCCGATGGTCAGGAGCGTGTAGTTGGTAAGAGCCACGTCGAGCGGCATCCCCTTCTGCCAGACGCCGATCACGAAGCCGCCGATGATGTTGATCAGCACGATCATGATGCCGGCGACCGCGTCGCCGCGCACGAACTTGCTGGCGCCGTCCATGGAACCGTAGAAGTCGGCCTCGCGCGAGATCTTCTTGCGCCGGGCCTTGGCCTCCTTGTCGGTGAGAAGTCCGTTGGAGAGGTCCGCGTCGATCGCCATCTGCTTGCCCGGCATGGCGTCCAGGGTGAACCTGGCGGCCACCTCGGCGACGCGCCCGGCACCCTTCGTGATGACCACGAAGTTGATGATGACGAGGATCAGGAAGATGACCGCGCCGACCACGTAGTTGCCGCCGACCACGAACTGGCCGAACGCCTTGATTACCGAGCCGGCCGCCTCGGTCCCCTCGTTGCCGTGCAGCAGGATGAGCCGGGTCGAGGCGATGTTGAGCGACAGCCGGAACAAGGTGGTGACCAGCAGGATGGAGGGAAACACCGAGAAGTCGAGCGGCTGAACTGTGTACAGGCAGACCAGCAGGATCACCAGTGCGATGGTGATGTTCGCCGCAAGGAAAATATCCAGAAGGAACGAGGGGAGCGGAATGATCATCAGGGAGAGAATCCCGATCAGGGCCACCGCCATGTAGATATCTGAATTTTTGCTGGGCGCCGGAAGCGCCAAGGCGTCCGCTGCGGTGCTGGACATAAGGGAGTATTCCTTTGCCGAATCTGGGAATTGATCTGTCGGCAAGGGACTCTGTGCAACCGCTGTGCCATTCCGGTCATATTTTCTTCGGGAGCTTCGAAGCCGGCGAAAAACCGGATGGAACGCGGCAAATCGTGAAAATAGACGAGCTGAATTGGGCCGAGCAGGAAAATGGGGGAGCCTGAAGGCGGTGGCGCAGCCGTCATTTTTCGAGGCGGGGAGTCAAGTTTTTGACCTAGGAGGGCGCGCGCCGGGAAGAGGGATTGGGCCCTGCGCGGCAAACCGTTAAAGAGAGCGCGGGAACATCTTTTTTAGTTGTAAAATCTCCGGGGAGCCGTTATCTTTTGAACTTTTAATGCGGGAAGGGATCATGCGCGCTACGCTTTTCATACTATCCATCCTGATAGCAGCAACCCTCGAAGGGTGCACCAGCTATCTCCCCTCCAGCAGATTTCCCCTCCCGGTCACGGAGCAGGAGAATGTCAAAGTTGTGACGATCCCGCTGCCGATAATCGCCTCCAGCCCGAACGAGGGAATAACCTACGGAGCGCTGAGCGCCTTCCTGATCCACAACGGGAAGGACGAGATCAGTACCCTGATCGCGCCGCAGGTGAACTACAACGAAAACTTCGGTACGACCGCAACGATCTACGGCTCCTTCTACCCTTCCCCGCTGCGAAGCTACGAGGTAAACCTCTCCAAATCCACCAGGGTGAACGAGGACTACGAGGTGAGGCTGCGGGACCAGACCCTGATGGACGATAAGCTGGAGCTGAACGCCTTCCTCTTCTCCTACCGGGACGGCTCCGCGCGCTTCTTCGGGTTCCAGTCCACCAGCGTCCCGGAGAACGAGACCAATTACGCGGACCAGGAAATTGGCTTCGCCTTGTCGGCAGGCTATCCGATCTTCGCGCACACGCAGTTCGTGCTCGGGGAGCGCTTCAAGAAGGTGCGGATCGGCCAGGGTGCGGTGCGGCAGGTTCCCTTCATCCGCGACGTTTTCGACGGCGCAGAGGTGCCCGGAAGCGACCGGTTCAGCGCCCACGCACAGATGCTTTCCGTCGTTTACAACACCCTCGATTCCCCCACCATGCCGACCTCCGGGGTGCGTGCCAAGGCGTCAATTGAGGAAAGCTTCAGCGCGCTCGGGAGCAGCGCGGATTACCGGCACTATGAGATAGAGGCGAAGGGTTTCTACCCGGCCATGGATGGGCGCTTCATCAGCGTGGGGAGGCTCGGCTACAACCAGACCCTCGGGGGGAAGGTTCCTTTTCTGGAGCGCAGCATCCTTGGCGGGGAGACGACCCTGAGGGGATACGGCCGGAACCGCTTCATCGACAACAGCTACCTGCTTTGCAACCTGGAGGAGAGGATAAGACTGTTTCGTTGGGAGGTGTTTGGCGTTTTGGCGGACTGGGAGCTGGCGCCCTTCATCGATCTCGGGAGCGTGATGGAATCCCTGCCCAAG
>DATCHY010000318.1:0-2364 GCA_036508065.1 Geomonas sp.
AAGATCGTGGTCACCCTGGAGGCCCGGGCCGGTTTCTGGCTCGACCCGACCGCCGAAGAGGTGGTGCTGGTCGACGAAATCGGCAATATTTATCCGCCGGAGGAATTCCTGCCGCTCATGGTTGCGCTCATGCTGAAGAGCCGCGCCAAGGGGGCCTTCGCGGTCCCGGTCTCGGCACCCTCGGTGATCGAGCAGATGACTGCCGAAAACGGCTGTTCGGTGCGCCGGACCAAGAGCGCGGAGCGCTCCATGATCGAGACCGCCATCTCCCCCGAGGTGGTGATGGCGGGTACCATGGGGGGGCGCTTCGCCTTTCCGAAGTTCCAGGCCGCCTTCGACGGGATGTTCACCATAGCAAAGACCATCGAGCTGTCGGCGACGGCCGGGGTGCCGCTCTCCAAGGTGCTCAAGGACGTGCCCCGCAGGACCTTCCTGCAGGGGAGGGTTCCCTGCGTCTGGGATAAGAAGGGCGGCATCATGCGCAAGATGAGCGAGGACAGCCTGGAGCTGGAGGCGACCTTCATCGACGGGATCAAGGTCAACTTCGGGCAGGACTGGGTGCTGGTGCTGCCGGACCAGTACCAGCCCGTGATCCACGTGGTCGCCGAGGCGAAGGAGCCGAAGACCGCGCACAGGCTGCTGGACGAATACATGCAGAAAGTGGATAGGTGGAAGAAGGAGCTGCCGATTTAGAACCAGGTTGAGGTTGAGGTTAAGGTTTAGCTCAACCTTGACCTCAACCTTGACCTCAATTTCCTGAGGTTAACCATGGCCGATCCGCTCTACGTATCCTTTCTTTGGCACATGCACCAGCCCTTCTACAAGGACCCGGTTCAGGGGGAGTACATCCTCCCCTGGACCTACCTGCATGCGGTGAAGGACTACTACGACATGCCCGCCATCGTCGATGCGACGCCGGGCGCCAAGGTCGTGTTCAACCTGGTCCCCTCACTCCTGGAGCAGATCCAGGACTACGCCGCGGGTACGGCGGTCGACCCGTTCCTGGTCCGGGCGCGCATGGCGCCCGCGGACATGAACGAGGAGGAGAGGATCTTCGTGCTGGAGAACTTCTTCTCCGCCAACCGGCAGCGCATGATCGACCCGCACCAGCGCTACCTGGAGCTATACTGCCTGGCCGGCGACGGCGTGGGTGGGGCCACCAGGGAGCGCCTGCGCGCCATGCGCGACCAGGAGATGCTGGACCTGCAGGTCTGGTTCTACCTCTCCTGGACCGGCGAGGCAGCCAGGCGGCGCTTCCCGGAGTTCGGCGAGCTGATCCGCAAGGGAAAGAACTTCACCGCGGCCGACAAGGAACTCCTCTTCGACACGCAGCGCACGCTCATCGGCGAGATCATACCTCTTTACCGGCGGCTCCACGAGGAGGGGAAGGCGGAGCTCTCCGTGACGCCGTATTTCCACCCGATCCTGCCGCTTCTGTGCGACAGCCGGATGGCAAAGGTCGCCATGCCCAATGCGAGTCTTCCCGTCCTGCGCTTCCGGCACCCGGAGGACGCCAGAAGCCAGGTGGCCCACGGGATCGCCAGCTTTGAGAAACTTTTCGGCTTCACCCCGAAGGGGATGTGGCCCTCCGAGGGTGCCGTCTGCGACGAGACCCTCGCCATACTCGCGGAAAAGGGGCTCGCCTGGACCGCCTCGGACGAGTGGGTTCTCTCCAAGAGCCTTCCGGGCGGGCTGGGGCGGGACCGCGAGGCACTGTACCGCCCCTACTCATTTCACCAGGAGGGGAGGGATGTCGCGGTCTTCTTCCGCGATCACGCGCTTTCGGACCTGATCGGCTTCACCTATTCGCAGTGGAACGCGGACCGCGCCGTCGCGGATTTCATCGGCCGGCTGCAGGAGGTGCGGCAGCGCTCCCAGTCAAGCCGCGTGGTCCCGGTCATACTCGACGGTGAGAACGCCTGGGAATACTACCAGGATAACGGCCTGCCGTTTCTCTCCGCGCTCTACGGGAGGCTGGCCGAGACCCCGGGGCTGATCCCCGCGACCTTTTCGGAGGTGCTGGACCTGGTCCCGGAGCGGCGCTCCCTGAGCCACATCCATCCCGGCTCCTGGATCAACGCGAATTACGGCGTCTGGATCGGGCACCCCGAGGAGAATCTCGGATGGGACTACCTTGCCAAGGCCCGTGCCGCGGCGGTGCAGCAAAGCCCCGAGGTCGCGGCCATCCTTGACGGCGGCGACTATGACTCCGGCGACGGGACGGCTAAGCAGGTCTGCAAGGCGCTCTACGCGGCCGAGGGCAGCGACTGGTTCTGGTGGTACGGGGACGATCACTTTTCCCCCCACAGCGCAAGCTTCGACCTGCTCTTTCGCCGTCACCTGATGAACGTGTACCGGCTGGTC
>DATCHY010000319.1:0-5071 GCA_036508065.1 Geomonas sp.
CGTTCTTCCCCCTTATGCTTGGACTGGAATGATGCAGATAGCAACAGCCATGCCCCGGGCCTCCCTTGGGGAGCAGCCGGGGGTCGGTGCGAATGCGTTAATACCTGGGCGTTCGGATAGATTGTATCACGGAGAATGAGGATGTCGAACAGGGGGAGCGACCGGTGCCGGCCGCCATTTTGCTAGAGAATCCTGGTAAGGAAGGATCGGATCCGGTCATGCTTCATCTGGTTCGCGAAGAAGTCTTCGGGGGTCCCCTGCGCGACGAACGATCCGGCCTCCATGAAGATGACCCGGTCCGCCATCTCCTTGGCAAAGCCCATCTGGTGGGTGACGATGATCATGGTCATCCCCTCCTTGCCGAGCGCCCGGATGGTGTCGAACACCTCTCCGATCAACTCGGGGTCGAGGGCCGAAGTGGGCTCGTCGAAGAGCATCAGCTTCGGGCGCATGGCGAGCGCCCGCGCGATGGCGACCCGCTGCTTCTGGCCGCCGGAGAGCGTCGCGGGATAGACGTCGCGCTTGTCCGAGAGACCGACCTTCGCCAGCATGTCGAGTGCCCTCTCGCGCGCCTCGCCGGGGCTTTTCTTCTGCACGGTGAGCGGCCCCTCCATGACGTTACCGAGCACCGTCATGTGCGGGAACAGGTTGAAATGCTGGAACACCATGCCGATCTCGGAGCGCACGGCGCAGATGCGGTGCGGGGTATCCAGATGGCGCCGGCCGTGCTTGTTTTTCAGATAGCCTACCTCGTTTCCCTCGAACGTGATGGTGCCGTCCTCGATCTCCTCCAGGAAGTTTACCGCACGCAGCAGCGTCGACTTCCCCGAGCCGGAAGGGCCGATGATGACGACGATCTCCCCCGGGCAGACGTCGAGGTCGACGCCGTCGACAGCGGTGAGCGCGCCGAAACGCTTGGTGATTCCCTTGAGACTTAACAGCGGTTGGTTAGCGGTTTTCATAGATGCCGGCCCGTGTTTCTATTTTTTCGAAGATGAAGGTGAAGATCGTGGTGAAGAGCAGGTAGATGAGCGCCGCAAGGATCAGCGCCGTCAGGTTGAAGTAGGCGTTGAACATCTGGTCGGCGGAGCGCATCAGTTCGACCATGGCGATGGTGGAGACCAGCGCCGTATCCTTGATGAGGGCGATGAACTCGTTTCCGACCGGCGGCATAAGCCGCTTGTAGGTCTGCGGGATGATGACCCGGCGCATCGCCTGCCCGTAAGTCATCCCGATCGCCTTGGCCGCCTCCATCTGCCCGTGCTCAATGCTCTGGATGCCGCCGCGTATGATCTCGCCCAGGTAGGCGGAGTAGTTGAGACCGAGACCGAGCACCGCGGCGGTGAACGGCTTGAAGGTGATGCCGAGCGCGGGAAGACCGTAGTAGATGAAGAAAAGCTGCAAAAGCAGCGGCGTGCCGCGGAAGAGCCAGATGATGAACCAGCAGAGCGTCGACACCGGCTTGAAGCGGCTCAGGCGTCCCAGCGCGATCAGGAGTCCCCCGAGCGGCGAGATCAGCATGGTGCAGCAGACCAGGGCGATGGTCATCACCGACCCCTTCAAAAGGTTCGGCAGGAAGCGCAGGCAGTCATCGAAGAAGACCACGTAGCGGGGCTTCAGCTCATTCTGCACCGAGGCCGCGAAGTTGAGCGCCTCGCTGTTGTCCGGGTAGATGGCGAGCACCTCGCGGGCATCCGCGCTGGCTGCGCCGAAATCCTTCAGGGCGAAGTGGAGCCTCCCTATCTGCATGCGGCTTCGGACAAAGGCGCCGTTATCGTCCCCCTTGGAGACCGGGATCTGCTTCAGCAGGGAAATGGCGGCAGCGAGGTCACCCCGTCCCATGGCGGCGTTCGCTTCGTGGAAGATCTGATCGTAGTCCTCGGCGTGGGTCAGCGGGGCAAGGAGGAGGAGCAAGCAAGAAAAAAGCAGGATCGTTCTGGCGATCCTGCCGGACGTAAGTTTCATCGGCATACCTGATTAGATTGAGTGAAACGATTTAGATACAGGTGAAACTCCCTCCCCCGGGGGAGGGAGCTTGAGGCCTATTTCCACTTCTTGGGATTGGTGATGTCCTCGCCGAACCATTTCGTGGAGATCCTGCCCATGGTTCCGTCCTTCACCATGGCGTCGAGGGTCTTCTGCACCTGCTGGCGCAGTTCCACGTCCTCCTTGCGGAAGGCGACGCCGAACGGCTCCTTGGTGATGTTGCCGGGGAGGATCTGGAACTTGCCGGGACGCTTGGCGATGAAGTCGCGGGCCGTAGCGTCGTCGATGATCACCGTGTCGAGGCGCTTGGATTCGAGATCCAGCAGGGCCTTCGGGTTGTCCTCGTACTCGCGTACCTCAGCGGGGCGAGCCGGCAGCTTCTTGACCGCCTCCAGCGCCGAGGAACCCTTCTGGACGCCGAACTTGGCCCCCTTCAGGTCCGCGAGCTTCTTGAATTTCTTCTCGCCGAAGCGGATCACGGCGACCTGGCCGTCCATCTTGTACGGCTTGGTGAAGGCGACCTCTTTCTTGCGCTCTTCGGTGATGGTCATGCCGTTCCAGATGCAGTCGAATTTCTTGGCGTTCAGGGAGTGCATGACGCCGTCCCAGGCGGTCGGCTGCCAGTTGATCTTGACGCCGAGACGCCTGCCGACCTCTTCTGCGGCATCGATGTCGAAGCCGACCAGGGCCCCTTTATCGGTGCGGAAACCCATGGGGGGGAAGGCGTCGTCCAGGCCGATGGTGAGGCGCCCCTGGGTTTTCACCCTCTGGAAGGACCCGTCACCGGCAAACGCCTAGGCGGTGCAGGCGAGGATCAGCAGGCACGAGAAGAAACCGGCAATTTTTTTCACGTTGGCACTCCTTTTCATATTGTATTTTAAGTCTGCTGCAAAGGATTTTTTGATATGAGCAAACTGTCGTTTCGACCGACGGATTATCACAGAATATCGGTGTAGCGTCAAGACGTATATAGCGCGAGCCGGGGCCGGGCCGAATCGTCAAGCCCGGGCCACGCGGGCTAACTTCTCGGCATCTTTCACCGTTTCCCCGAGCACCGTATACGTTCTTGCCCGCATTGTTACAAGTAGGTATACTGCAGCTAATAGATGCAATTGCGGGAAAAGCAGCGGGGCGTTATATGATGTGCAAGAAGATTTTCATCGCGGCCACTGGTCAGCACTGCGGAAAGACGACCATAAGCCTGTCGCTCATGCACCTGGCGCGGAAGAAATACGCCAGGGTTGGCTTCATAAAGCCGATCGGGCCCAAGCTTTTCGTGCTTGACGGCGTGCAGATGGATATGGACGCAGCGCTCATCGCCTCGATTTACGGCCTGGAAGAAGACCGCAGACTGATGTCCCCGGTGGTTATCGGCAAAGGCTACACGAAGAGGTACCTGTCCGGCGAGATCGCGGCGGAGGCCCCTCTGGAGAGCATCATCCGGGCGTGCAGGGAGCTTGAGGAAAAAAACGATTTCCTGATCATAGAAGGGTCGGGGCACGGCGGGGTCGGGTCGGTGATCGGGATCAACAACGCCCAGGTCGCCAAGGCGCTCAATGCACCGGTCATCATGGTGGCAGGCGGCGGGATCGGGAGCGTGATCGACGCGGTACAGCTGAACCTTCCCCTGTTCAAGCAGGAAGGAGCGGAAGTCAAACTGATCCTGGTCAACAAGCTTTTGCCGGAGCTGCGCGAGGAGACCCTCGGCCATCTGAATAAATTCTTCGCCAGCCGGCAGCAGATGGTAGCCGGCGCGTTCGACTACTCCCGTATCCTGGCCAACCCTACCCTGATCGACCTCTCGAACCTGCTGAAGCTGCCGCTGCACGGCGACCAAAACGGCAAGAGCAGGATCGTCCACAAAATCCAGCTCGGTGCCGCTTCATCCCAGCGGGTGATAGATACCCTGCAGGATTCGACTCTGCTCATCACCACGAGTTCCCGGGACGAGCTGATCGTAACCGCATCCGCCCTCTACAACATCCCTGCCTACAGGAAAAAGCTCGCAGGGCTGGTCATACCCGGATTTGCGCCGGTTTCCGCAATCAGCCAGAAGATCCTCGATGACAGCAACATCCCGTACATCAAGGTGGAGAAAACTACCGCCGACGTTTTCATGACCCTCAAGGAGCATGTTTCCAAGATCACGGCAGACGACCACGAGAAGATCGACCTCATCAAGCGTTCCGCGGAACGGATCTTCGATTTCGAGGCGATCGACGCCATGGCGTCGCAGCAGCGCAGGTTGCGGTTGAGAGTAGCCTGAGAAGGATCCACCGTCTATTCCGGGGCACCCCCTTGCGGGTGCCCACTGCATGACCCCGAAACCTCAACCCTTGCCGGTACTTTCCGTCAGCGCGTCGTAGATGCCAAAGGGATTCGATTCCACGACCTGCACCGGTTTCCCGAGCTCGCGCTCCAGGTCCTCCAGGGTGAGGTCGTCCAGGAACACCTCCTCGCCCTCCTTCATCATGACGTCCGGAACCAGCACCAGATCCCCAAGGTCCACCCCCTCCAGCGCGGCGATGATGTCCCTGCCGCAGACCAGGCCGGTCACGGTGACCGCTCCGCCGAAGAGCCTGTTCTTTACCGCCACCGGTATGAGCGAGGCACCGGTCACCTCGGACAGGCGGCCCAGGAAATCGGCAAGGTAACGGAAGGGCGACTCGCCGGTCACGACCGTGATCCGGGCATGTCCAAGGTGTTCCGCCTCCTCCAGCACCTGCTCCGCCTCGGAGAGGAAGAGCGGTATCATCCCGACGCCGTTCTCCAGCTGCGGCAGGTCGCCATAGCTTTCCAGCGCGGGAAAGGGAATTCGCCCCTTTATGTAGAACTCGTCCGCCAGAAAGAGGAACGGATCACCCAGCCGATCCGCCAGCGCCTCGGACTTGCCCCCCCACTCCCCGATGAACGAGGCGGCAAACCTCTGGGTCAAGGGGGTCAGCACCGGCAGCTTGCCCCGGTGACCGGTGAGACCTACCGGAACCACGGCAAGCGAGGAGACCCACGGGTGCATCAGGGCCAGGTCCTCCACAGTCCGCGCAAAGGCCTCCCCGTCGTTCAGGCCCGGACAAAGCACGATCTG
>DATCHY010000320.1:0-5464 GCA_036508065.1 Geomonas sp.
CAAGCTCTCCCGCTACTAAAGGCGCACTTTTAACCACGGCTTTAGCTACTCATACCGGCGCGGACACCGCCTTGTCTGCTTTCTACTATTCACTGTATAACTCCATCGGTACCAAGATGGGTTCCAGCTTCGTGCATATCGGCCTGGGTACCGGTAATTCTACTTCCCCCGGCTCGACGCTTGCTAATGGTACTGGCGCATTCGTGTTCGCCATGAACGCCATGACTTCCGACGTGAGTGTTGGTAACAATGCCGATTTGCTCAGCAGCGGCACGCACACTGAAGGCGCCACCACAGGCATTGCTAACACTGCCGGCACCTATGGCTCCATTGGCATCTCCAACCTGAAGGTCGGCATGAACGGATGGGTCAACTTCGGTACCCACTAAGCAGGATCTGTGAGGCGGGCCTGACGTTAGCAGCCCGGTTTGAGATAAAAAAAAGGGGGGGGCAACCGCCCTCCCCTTTCTTGGCTGAAGTAGCCGGGCGCAGGCCACCAGGCCGTGCCTTTTGTTGCAGTGAGCCCGGAACGGGCAGACGGAGAATGCACCAGCATGCGCACCCTGGCAATCACCCTGATGATCACCGCCCTTTGTGCCGTCTCCCCCAGCAAGGCCCCCGCCGCGCTGCGGTCGCTCGGCGAGGGCGAGCTCGCCGCGGTCACCGGTCGCGCGGGCATCAGCATCGACATGGACCTCGGGATGCGCGTGACCATGGGGAGCTTCACTATTTCGGACACCAGTGCCACCCCCAAATCGCTCGTTCTCAATGGAATCACCATCGACGACGGCTCGGGAGGAAACTTTTTGCTGAAAACCTCCGATGCCGCTCTCAACATTACCCCCATCACCTATGATGTCGCCACAGACGCGGCGGGACGGACTTCACTGACCATCGCCGACTCGAGCCGGATGAACCCGCGCTTCTACAGCGTCGACAGCCTGGTATTCGCCGGCCAGGAACTGGGTGGCATCAGTATCGGCCCGGTGACCGAGGGACCGAGCATACTGCGCCTATCAGCACCGGTCGTAGGAAGCGGGATCGAATTCGACTACACGACGCGGGTTGACATCGGCGCCTTCCGGTATGCGTATAACACCTCGGACTCCCTGGCACTGAGCGGCATTCATCTTTTTGGCAGCGCCACCGGCGCTCCGGAAGATCCGACCACTTGGGCAATGACGGGCAATTTCCACATCGGCGAGCTCCCCTCGGAGAAACCCAATCCGGCGTCTATCGTCATCGGAGCCGAACAGAACAGTGTTCCGTCGACATACGTAAATCTTCCCATGCAGGGCTCTCTCAGGGTCGAGGATCTGTCATTCGGTCCAACGAGTTTCGGCCCAATGGCCATCGACGGCATCAATGTGCACCGCCTGCAGCTCAAGTTCACACCTTGACGCGCAGCCAGCGACATTCGGCTGCACCTCACATCCCCCCACACATGAACACCTCCCGACTCCAAAAATCTTCCGCACGACAACTTTATCCTTGACGTCAAGGTTATGATGTAATATTTAAAAGAACAATGTTTTACAAAACTACGAAAGCTCGGGCCTTACACCTGCCGGGCAATGGCATCAGCAATCAAAGAGGGGGCACGCAATGGAGACGAGGTGGATCATGAGCGTAAAGAACCTATACAGGGCCTTGGTAGCAGTCCCTTTCCTCACAGCGATAACCTTCGCTGGCGGCTACCCTGCCTGGGGCGGAGAGAACCGGATGGAGAAGATCGTCCCCCTGATACCGTTTTCCGAGGAGTGGGACATGTTCATCCCCTCCCTGCAGGTCAGCCCTGGCTCGACCCGACTCGCCTTCATGGCCCGCAAGGATAGGGGAATGGTCGTGGTCACCGACGGCAAGGCATCGCCCATCCTATCAGCTGTCGGCAAGGGGACACCGCTGTTCAGTCCCGATGGGAATCATGTCGCCTACAGCTCGAAACAGGGGGATCATTGGCGCGTGAACCTTGACGGCATCGACGGTCACACCTATGACGGCGTTTCGGTGCCTTTGTTTAGCCCGGACTCCAAACATCTGGCCTACGTGACCCAAAAAGGCGACAAGCAGTCCGTGGTGTTGGACGGTAAAAAAGGAAAGGCTCACGAGGGCATCGTCCAGACCCAGACCAGCCCGATGTTCAGCCCCGACTCCAAACACCTGGTATATGTGGCGATAGCCGATAAAAAGATGGCGCTGGTGGTGGACGGCAAGAAGGGAAAGGCATACGGCGCAGTATCCGCGCCAGTTTACAGCCTGGATTCTACCCGTCTCGTTTACGGCGCGAAACAGGACGGCAAGCTCTTTTTCGTCGAAAACGACAAGGAGCAGTCGCGCTATGACCAGGTCGGCATCTGCAGCTTCAGCTGGGATTCCCGCCACTTTGCCTATGCCGCCAAGAAGGACGGCAAGTCGTTCATGGTTATGGATGGCAAGGAGGGTGCCCGCTACGATGACGTAGCCATTCCTTCTTTCAGCCCAGACTCCTCGCACGTCGCCTTCCTTGCGGTCAAAGACAAAAAGAACCTGATAGTCATCGATGGGGAGGATGGCCCCGGCTACGACCAGGTCGGTTTTCTCGCCTATAGCCCTGATTCGAAGCATGTGACCTATTCCGCGAAGCAGGGCGATAAGGCGTTTATGGTAAGTGACGGCAAGGAGGGGGCGAAGTATGACGTGATCCTCTTTCCCATGTACAGCAGTGACTCGGCTCACCTGGCTTATGCCGCGCAAAAGAAAGGGAAATGGCAGGTGGTCATGGACGGCAAGGAGGATGCCCCTTACGACGCGGTGACCACCCCGCAGTTCAGTCCGGATTCCGCTCGCTCGGCGTACATGGCGCAAAAAGAAGGCAAATGGCACGTAGTCCTGGACGGGAAAGAGGGTCCGGCTTACGACGGTGTCGCCGTCCCTGTCTTTTCCCCGGAGGGAAGCCACTTTGCCTACGTGGCGCTTTCCGGCACGCAGTGGCTGGTCGTGGTGGACGGGAAAGAGGGTGTCAAGCGCCTGGTCTCTGTCGTCAAAGGTTCCAGCCTGGTTTTTGACGATGCTACCCATCTGCACACGCTCGGCATCAGCGCGGAAGGTAATGGTTTTGTCAGATACGAGTTGGAGATCAAAGGTTGAGCCGACGAGACAGGCCCTGACCGGGCGAGGGAGATGGCGGAATTCATGGTTGTGCTAGCCGCATTTGCGATATTACTCTGTCTCACCGCCGGTTCTTACTCCATCAAGGACCAGCCTCCGTCGGAGATGAACCTGACCAGCGGCGCCGGGGGAACTGGACGTCTCCGGATCAACGTCAAGCCGTTTTCAGAGATAGAAGCGGATCATTTCATCAAGCAGGGTTTTGACTACAGTTGCGGTTCCGCTGCCCTCGCCACCCTCCTCAGGTTCTACCTGGGGGAAAAATTCACCGAAAAGCAGGTGATCCAGGGGCTGCTCCAGCACGGAGACAGCGAGCAGATCGCCAAGCGACGCGCCTTTTCCCTCCTTGACATGAAAAAGTTCGTCACTGCCATCGGCTACCAGGGGGTCGGTTACAAGGCAGATCTTGAAGACCTGAAGACGATGGACAAGCCCTGTCTCGTCCCGATCAAGATCTTTGATTACCGTCATTTTGCCGTGCTGAAGGGGATTTCCAAGGGGCATGTGTTTCTGACCGACCCCTGGCGAGGGGATATCAGCTTTACCATCGCTGAATTCAAGGATGCCTGGTACGAGAATGTCATTTTCGTGGTTTCCCCGGAAGGCGGGAGGGAACTGAACAACCTTCGGCTGAAGGAGGAGGATCTCCGTTTCATCAATGAGGACGCTGCCCGACAGATCATCTTCGATCACACGCCACCTTCCACCAATCGTGAAGAGCGCCTGATACGGGATGTTCCGGGGAAATACCAGCAGTACGGCAAATGATCGACAAAGCAAAGGAGTTGGCAGCGCATGAATCGATCACTAGCTAAGACCATATGGGCTGCCCATTGCGCACTCTTGCTGCTCGCCTCGGCCGTCAACGGAGCAGACGCAGCAGGGAATAGCGCCGACCAATCTCCCTTGGTTCCAGCGGCTGGAGCCGGCAAGGACGGGAAGGCCGCCGCCATCGCGCCAAAGGCTGCGGCCCCTGTTGCTGCAGAAGACGAAGACGCCGATGAGGATGAAAAGAGCGAGGAGACTCCGGCCGGGATAGCCGAGCAGATCAAAGAGTTGAAGCAGCAGGTGGATAAGCTTAGGAAGGAAGGCGAGGCCCGCAAACGGCTGGAGGTGTCGGAGGAGGAGAAGCAGAAGAAGGCGGAGGACATCCTTACTGCCGCCGGCCGTGAGTACACCCTCCTGAAAAAGGGGACCCTCAGCCTGGAATACAGCTTCAACTACTCGTACTTTTCCGGCGACGTCATCAAGGCGGCGGCCATCGTGGAGCAGCGGAGCAACCACAACATCACCAACCAGATCTACACGGAATACGCCCTGCGTGACAATTTTTCCGTCAACTTCACACTCCCCTTCGCCTACAAGTACAACAGGGTGGGGACGGATACGGCCCAGGAGGCAACCGATTTCGGCGACCTCTCCTTTGGCGTGCAGTCGCAGCCCGTCAAAGCGGGTGGCGACGTCCCCGCGGCGATACTGAGCGCGGGGGTTACCTGCCCCTTCGGGAGCAGCCCCTACAGGATTAATCCCGATACGGCGCTGGCAACCGGCTCCGGGTTTTATTCAGTCAACGCCGGAGTATCTCTCAGCAAGACCATGGACCCGCTCGTTGCCTTTGGCAACCTGAGCTACAACTACAGCTTCGCCGCCGACGGCCTCAATCAGAACTGGAAGGACGGGAGAAATCTCACCAGGGTCGAGCCGGGGAGCAACGTAGGCCTTGCTATGGGGTTCGGCTACGCCCTCTCCTATAAGGCCTCCCTGAATATGAGCGCCCAGTTCGCCTATGCCTTCGGCAACCAGTACCATTTCAGCAATGCCGCATCCTACGGCAGCGGCAGTTCCACCTCGGCAAGCTTCAATATCGGGACGGGATGGAAGATCACTCCGGCGCGCTCCATCGCACTGAAGCTCGGCATAGGGCTGACCAGTAACGACCCTGATTTCTCGTTTTCCATCAGGGTCCCCTTTGAAATGTAACGACGGGTTGCGAAGGGTTTTTGGGGTTGTCGTAACATACGCGGGATGGCAGTCATCGATAATTCCAAGCCACAAAAGCCAGAGGCCGCGTCACCCCCAGGTTTCCGCGCGCCGTACCGCAAGCTGTCGCAACGGATCTGCCCGGCCGGGAGTTTCGCCGCTGTATGGGCCGTTCTAACGGGGCTGGCGCTTCTTGATCCGGCACGGGCGCTCGGGGCGTTCCACGAACAGCTGGCAGTGGACCCGCGGGCGATCTCCCTGGCCAACAACGTAACGGCGGACCCCCCGGGGCTCATGTCGATCCACTACAACCCGGCGGGGCTCTCTCTGCTGGGCG
>DATCHY010000321.1:0-10709 GCA_036508065.1 Geomonas sp.
CGGGAACTCGTGGTCCAGATAGAAAAGGATGCCCAACTGCTCGGCAAGTACGCCGGCTTCAACATCCAGGCGATCTACGGCGGCGTCGACTACATGAAGCAGCGCGACGCCCTGAAGGCCGGGGCTGACATCGTGATCGGCACCCCGGGACGCCTCATCGACTACCTGAAGCAGAAGGTCTATTCCCTGAAGGACGTCGAGGCGCTGGTGATCGACGAGGCGGACCGCATGTTCGACATGGGGTTCATAGCCGATCTCCGCTTCATCCTGAGAAAGCTCCCCAACTACGACAAGCGGCAGAACATGCTGTTCTCCGCGACGCTGAACCCCCGGGTCATGGAGCTTGCCTACGAGTTCATGAACATGCCGGAGAAGGTCTCGGTGACCCCGAAGCAGATGACCGCCGAGAAGGTGCAGCAGGTGCTTTACCACGCCTCCCGCAAGGAGAAGTTCCCGCTGCTGCTCGGCCTCCTCAGGAAGAAGGGGATGGACCGGACCATGATCTTCGTCAACACGAAGCGCGAGGCCGAGTTCCTCCAGGACCGCCTGTGCGCCAACGAGTTCCCCTGCAAGGTGATCTCGGGAGACGTGGAGCAGAGAAAAAGGATGAAGATCCTCGCCGACTTCAAGGACGGCACGCTCCCGATCATGATCGCCACCGACGTCGCCTCCCGCGGCATCCACATCGACGGGGTGACCCACGTGGTCAACTACGACCTGCCGCAGGACTGCGAGGACTACGTGCACCGGATCGGGAGGACGGCCCGCGCCGGCGCCGAGGGGATGGCTATCTCCTTCGCCGACGAGGACGGAGCCTTCTACCTGGAGGCGATCGAGGAATTCATCAAGCAGAAGATCCCGACCGAATGGGCCGAGGACGACATGTTCGTCAACGACTACAAGAGGACCAAACGCCCTCCCCGCCCCGAGTTGAAGACCTTCGGCAGGGGCCCCAAGCCCGGCGACAAGGGGAGACCCGCTGACAAGGGACGCGTGGGCGACAAGAGACCGGCGCGGGCTCCGAGGCCGAAAAAACCCTGATGCAGAAGGGGCGTCCTGCCAGGAAGTACTCCCAGGCCGGGAGGGTGCACGACGTCATCCGCCTGATCGAGGCGCGCCACGGCATCTCGGCGGGGGAACTCGCCGAGGAGACCGGCGTCGGACGGCGCACCATCCAGCGGGACCTGGACGCCATCAGCGAGGCCGGTTACCCGCTCACCTCCGAATGGCAGGACGGCGTCAAGCTGTACCGTTTCCTGACCCGGTTCAAGGACGTCCCGCCCATAAGTTTCACCCTGCAGGAGCTGATGACCCTTTCGCTCCTGCGCTCCCAGCTCGACCTTTTAAACGGAACCCCCTTCCTGGAGGAGATGCACAGCGTCTTCAGGAAGGTGAACTCCGTCCTGCCGCCCCGCCTGGCCGCCCACATGGAACGAATCGCCGAGGTCGCCCACCCTCTCCTGCAGGGAAAGCGCGACTACAGCAAATCGGCCGAGCCGCTCAGGCTGATCCGCCACGCCCTGCTGCACCAGCAAAGCATCTCCATCTCCTATCGATCCACCGGACGCGGGGAGCCCGTTCTCTACCGGGTGGACCCCTATACGCTGCTGTTCCAGAAGGGGGGGATCTACCTGCTCGGTTTCGCCCAGAACCGCCAGGCGCTGCGCACCTTTGCCGTGGAGCGGATTCTCTTCGTGGAGCCGGGCCGGGAGCGCTTCGAGATACCCGAGGGGTTTCGCGCCGGGCAGGCGCTGGAGGGGGCCTTCGGGATCGTGGCCGAGCCCCCCATGGAGGTGCGGATCCGTTTTTCCTCAGCGATCGCCCACGCCATCAGGGACCGGGTCTGGCACGCCTCGCAGCGGATACAGGAGGAGGCCGACGGCGGGGTGCTGCTCAGCTTCCGGGCCGGCGGCAAGATGGAGATACTCTCCTGGCTCCTGTCCTACGGCGCCCACGCGGAGCTCTTGGCCCCCGAGGAGTTGCGCGCAGAGATCGGGCGCCTGGTGCAGGACACGGCGCTGCTCTACCAGGGCGGGTGATGCGGAATACGGGCCACCGCCTTTCACCTCCTCCTGAAAAACGTTCACCATTCACCATTCACCATTCACCATTCACCATTCACCATTCACCATTCACCATTCACCATTCACCATTCACCATTCACCATTCACGCTTTCCCCCATCCTTCCCTGAACCGCCCCCCTCTCCTCGTTGCTCCGCATGAAAATCCCCTGCCGGCCCTCCCCCTATCCGTTGACAAAACCCGGGGCATACCTTATATATAGACACTTCGGAGGGCTTCAAAATGGCAGACGACGCGGCAAAGACAAAGCTGGCTCAGATCATCCTGGACCGGATCAGATCGCAGGGGGAGATCCCCTTCGTGGAGTTCATGGAGGCGGCACTCTACCAGCCGGGCCTGGGCTACTACACCTCTTCCGGCCGCAAGGTGGGTGCCGAGGGGGATTTTTACACCAGCATGAACGTCCACGGCGCGTTCGGGCGCCTGATCGCCAAGGAGATCTGCCGCTTCTGGGAGCTGCTCGACTCCCCGGCGCCCTTCACGGTGGCCGAGGCCGGTGCCGGAGGCGGACAGCTCGCCCTCGACATAATGGACGCCATTGGCGAGCTGAACCCAACCCTCTACGGCGCGCTCAGCTACCGCCTGATCGAGAAGGAGCCGAGCCTCAAGGAGGCCCAGGCGGCGTTCCTTTCGCGCCACGCCGAGCGCCTGGCCTGGAGCTCGCCCGAGCAGCTCGCCGCAGGGGAGCTGCGCTTCACCGGCTGCATCATCTCGAACGAGCTCTTCGACGCCATGCCGGTCCATGTCGTCGAGATGACCGGGGAAGGGATCAAGGAACTCTACGTCGGCGCGGACGGGGACGGCTTTGTCGAGCGGCTCGCCCCACCATCCACTGCGGAGCTCCTTGCCTACCTGGAGAGATACCAGGTGAGCCTCATGCCGGGTCAGCGCGGGGAGATCAACCTCGCGGCACCCGCCTGGATCGCCTCGGCGGCCGGCGCGCTGGAACGCGGCTTCGTCCTCACCATCGACTACGGCTACCTTACCGAGGAGCTCTACGCGCCGCAGCGCAGGAACGGGACGCTCCTTTGCTACCACCGGCACAACACCGGCGAGAACCCCTACGTTCTGGTCGGAGAGCAGGACATAACCACCCATATCAGCTTCAGCGCGCTGATGGAGGCGGGCAAGGATGCAGGTCTTGCGACCGCCTGGTACGGCGAGCAGTACCGCTTCCTTCTGGGGGCGGGGCTCCTCAAGGAGCTGATCCGGCTGGAGGCAGCGGCAACGACGGAGCAGGAGCGGCTGCGGCACATGCTCGCGCTCAAGAAGCTGATGCTCCCCGAGGGGGGAATGGGCGATACCTTCAAGGTGCTGATCCAGGCCAAGGGGGTGGAGAACCCGCAGCTTCTGTGCATGAGAAAATGGGGCATGGGCCTGTGACACCGCTTCCCGTCAGGGACAGCCTGCAGGCGATCGTCTTCGATCTGGACGGGACGCTCTACCAGGATGACCGGCTCGGCAATGAGGTCCACCTGAGCGCCTGCCGCTACCTCGCCTTGCTGAGAGGGGTGACGCTGGCCCAGGCCGAAACCCTCCTGAAGGATGCGCGCTGCGGGCTGAGCGGAAGCGGCGGAACCATGAGCCGGGCGGTAATGGCCCTGGGTGGTGACCTGAAGGAGCTCCACCGCAGGTTCAGCCAGGAGGTCCATCCGGAGGGGATCCTGGCGCTCGACGCGCGGGTCCAGAAGCTCCTGGAGAAACTGGCCGGGCGTTTCGAACTCTATCTCTACACCAACAACAACCGGGCGCTCTCGGCACGGATCATGGAGCAGATAGGAGTCGGCGGGTTCTTCAAAAGGGTGTTCAGCATCGAGGACTACTGGCGGCCCAAGCCCGACCCGGTGGCGCTGCAGGGGATACTGGAAGCAATCGGCAGAGAGCCTGGCGAGACCCTTTTTGTCGGGGACCGTTACGCGGTCGATCTGGAGCTACCCGCCTCCCTCGGCTGTGCGGTATTCGAGGCGAAGACCGTGGACGAACTGCTGACACTTACGCAACTGACCGGGTAGAGACGCATTGCAATGCGTCTCCCAACACTTCCACCAACTGGTTGACTCATGGCAAAGGGACCGGCTCGCAACAAACGAAGGCGAGTCTGGAAAAAGTTGGCTAAGCTGAGACGCATGCAATGCGTCTCTACCTAAGGTACCGGCGAACCGGAATATCTTGTAGCGACGCATAATCACCGAGAAATTGCGCCTGCTGGAAGGGCGTTAACAGCCGCGGCCGCCTGCGGGAAGCCGACTTTTCCACCAAGGAGCTCATATGGCAACGCGTCTTGAGAAGGACACCATGGGAACGGTCGAAGTTCCGGCCGGCGCGTACTACGGCGCCCAGACCCAGCGGGCAATCGCCAATTTTCCGATTTCGGGGCTGAAGCCGCACCCGGCTCTGGTCCGGGCCACGATCAGGATCAAGAAGTGCGCGGCCCGGGCCAACATGGCGACCGGAAGGCTCAGCGCTGAGCTGGGCGATGCAATCGTCAAGGCGGCGGACCAGGCGCTTTCCGGCGCCTTGGCGGACCAGTTCCTGGTCGACCCCTTCCAGGCCGGCGCCGGTACCTCACACAACATGAACGTGAACGAGGTGCTGGCAAACCGCGCCAACGAGCTTCTGGGCGGCGAACTCGGCGACTACGCAAAGGTGAACCCGAACGACCACGTCAACATGGCCCAGTCCACCAACGACGTGTTTCCGACCGCCATGCGGCTGGCCGCTCTCGACCTGGCCGGGCTTCTCGTCGAGGAGCTGGAGGGGCTCGCCGCTGCCCTGCGGCACAAGGCGGTGGAATTCGACGGCATCCTGAAATCGGGCCGCACCCACCTGCAGGACGCGGTCCCGATCCGGCTGGGCCAGGAGTTCTCGGCCTACGCCCAGGCCATCGGCAACAACCTGGCCGGGATCGAGCGCACGCTGCCGGGGCTGCGCGAGCTCGGCATCGGCGGGACCGCGGTGGGGACCGGTCTCAACGCCGAGGAGGCCTTCATCGACCTGATCGTCGAGGGGCTGGCAGGCGAGACCGGCCAGGACCTGACCCGGGGCAAGGACCTGGTCGAGCGCATGCAGAACATGGACCCGTTCGTGGCGCTTTGCTCCGGCCTCAAGGGGACGGCCGTCAACCTGATCAGGATCGCCAACGACCTGAGGCTCCTCTCCTCCGGACCGCGGACCGGCCTGGGCGAGATCGCCCTTCCCGCCATGCAGCCCGGCTCATCCATCATGCCGGGGAAGGTGAACCCGGTCATGGCCGAGGTGACCGACATGGTCTGCTTCCAGGTGATCGGAGCCGAGCTGGCCGTCACGATGGCAGCCCAGGCGGGCCAGCTGGAGCTGAACGTCATGATGCCGGTCATCGCCTACAACACGCTCTTCTCCCTGGAGATCCTGAAGAACTGCGTGCGGCAGTTCACCCATCGCTGTGTGGCGGGGATCAGCGCCAACGAGGCGCGCTGCCGCAGCTATCTGGACCAGTCCGTGGGACTTGCCACGGTGCTTGCCCCGAGCATCGGCTATGCGGCAGCGGCCGAAGTGGCGAAGGAGTCGGCCAAAAGCGGCAAGAGCATCCGCGAGGTGATCCTGGAGCGCGGGATGCTGACTGCGGTGGCGCTCGACGAGGTGCTCGCGCCCTACCCGCTCACCACACCGGGCGTGCACGGGGAAAAATAAACTCTCCCTCTTTGCAAAGGGGGACTTAATTTGCTTTTTGCATCGCCTCACCCATGCATTAAATGGCTTTGAATCTTCGCGGTAATCCTTTAAAATTGAAGCTGTCGCAAATACCAACTTGGAGGACGACATGAAAGAAGAGGTTATGGCGGTATTGGAGAATATTCGGCCCGCGCTGCAGGCAGACGGCGGGGACGTGGAACTTGTCGATGTGAGCGATGACGGTTTGGTGAAGGTGCGCCTCGTGGGCGCCTGCGGCCATTGCCCGATGTCCACCATGACCCTTAAAATGGGTATAGAAAGAACGCTGAAGGACAAGGTCCCGGGTGTAAAGGAAGTAATCTCCATCTGACCCCTTCCCGAACCTGTAGCGCTCTCTGTGTGAAGCGCGGAAGTAATGCCCTTTCGACGTTACTCCCGCGCTTCCTCGCTTTACGCCGGCAACTTTGGGCCCCCTGAACTTTTCGTACTCATCATAAGAAGCGACTATGTCCCACGTGCGCCGAAAAAGAAAACGGTTGCTGTTCCAAACTGCGAGGTTCTTCGACTTCTTCAGGAGGAACACGGAGGCCGCCTCATTCCTTGGCAACCGCGCCACGCTCTACCGCTACGGGTCGGAACTCTTTCCGCCGCTCCTGGAGGCGATCTCCCAGGCGCAGTCCAGCGTCTGCCTGGAGTTCTATACGGTCTGCGACGACGACACCGGCCGCATCGTGGGCGATGCCCTCATGGCAGCGGCACGGCGCGGGGTGCGGGTCTTCCTCCTGTACGACTACATCGGCAGTTTCGACACTCCGAGCGCCTTCTTCAAGAGACTCGCCAAGGGCGGGGTCTCCTGCTGCGCCTTCAATCCGCCGCCGTTCAGCAGAGGGCTTGCCTGGTTCGACAAAAGGGACCACCGAAAGGTCGCCATCATCGACGGCTGGCGCGCCTTTACCGGCGGTCTCAACATAGCGGACGTCTACTCGGGCTACGGCACCGAGCCTGCCAGGTGGCGCGACGTCGGGATCAGGATCGATGGGGCAGCGGTCCTGGAGCTGCTCCGGCTGTTCCGCGAAACCTGGAAGGAGGAGCGCGGCGTCTACCCCTTGGGCTGCGACCCTGATCAGTCGCCAGAGATCGAGGGCGACGCCAAGGTGATGATCGTCAACGGCGGTCCGCACCACAAGCGCTCCTTCATCAGGAGCGCCTTCCGGGTCGCCATCGCCGGTGCCTCCGAAAGCGTGACCATCGCCAACCCCTATTTCATACCGGGCCCCCGGGTGATCCGCTCCCTGCTCCGCGCGGCGGGGCGCGGTGTGCAGGTGCGGCTTTTGCTGCCCCACAAGAGCGATGTCCCGCTGGTCCGCCTGGTGAGCAGGACCTATTACGCCCAGCTTCTGAAAAACGATATCGAGATTTTCGAGCTGGACAGCGCGGTGCTCCACGCC
The DNA here is from genome assembly GCA_036508065.1 of Geomonas sp. GTDB lineage: Bacteria > Desulfobacterota > Desulfuromonadia > Geobacterales > Geobacteraceae > Geomonas. The sequence continues at coordinate 7,183 of DATCHY010000321.1, forward strand.
AAGGTGCTGCTGATCGACGAGAACTGGGCCATGGTCGGTTCCGCCAACATGGACCAGCGCAGCTTCCACAGGAACTACGAGTTGAACGTCGTGGTCGACAGCCAGGACTTCGGCGCCCAGGTGACCGAGATGCTCGACACGGACCTGCTCGGCGCGCGCCGCATCGCACTCTCCGAGCACGAGAGGCGCGGCTGGTCGGTCCGCCTCCTGGAGCGGCTCTTTAGCCCGGTCAGCTGGTTCCTTTAAGACAGATCAAGATTAAGATTAAGGTAAGGATGGAGATTAAGATTAAAAGTAATGAAATCAATTGAGTTCGGGACTACTTGAGGGTTTTTGATTCCTCAATCTTAATCTCAATCTCAATCTGGAGTATTATGATCGACAAGGAAACTCTCAAGCGCCTGGAATTCGACAGAATCCTGGAAACGGTCGCCGGATTCGCCAACTGCGAGGCATCCCGTACCGGGGCGCTCGCCATCGCCCCGCTCGCCGGCAGGAGCGATATGGAACTGCGCCTGGGCCTTGTGGAGGAAATCAGGAAACTCACCCGTCAGGGGATCTCCCTGAAGCTTGCCGGTTTCGAGGACATCAGCCGCCAGATCAGGGGGGTGCGGCCGGCCGGCGCGGTCCTCGCTCCGCTTGAGCTGCAGCGCTTCATCCCGACCCTGCGCGTCATGTCCGCCATCGCGGCGCAACTCGGCTCTGGTACCGACACGCCGCTGCTCCTCTCCCAAGCGGGCACCATCACGGGATTTCCGGACATCCTGAATCCGCTCGAGCATACGGTTAATGAGGAAGGCGAGATCCTGGACACCGCGTCGCGGCTCCTCGCGGACCTCCGCGGCCGGAAGAAGGGGCTCACCACCAGGATCAAGCGCCGGCTCGAGGAGATCGTGCGCGAGCGGCACACCGCCATCTTCCTGCAGGACGACTTCATCACCCAGAGGTCGGGGCGCTGGGTGATCCCGGTGCGCATGGACTCCAAGGGGATGGTGCCCGGCGTGGTGCACGACGTCTCCAACTCGGGCGAGACCGCCTTCATGGAGCCGCTGGAGATCATCGCGCTCGCCAATGAACTGGAAAACCTCGCCGCCGACGAGAGGGCCGAGGAGATCAGGATCATCAGGCAGATCTGCGACTGGATCCGGGAGGACGCCGAGCAGATGCTGGAACAGTTCGAGGCGCTGGTCAGGCTCGACATACTGAACTGCATCGCCCTCTTGAGCGACCGGCTCAGGTCCGAGACGCCGGTCATCTCCGAGACGCCGCGCATCTCGCTCAAATCCGCGCGCCACCCGATCCTGACGCTGATGGGCAAAGATGTGATCCCGCTCGACCTGGAGCTCGCCGTAGAGAACCGGATCATGGTGGTGACCGGCCCCAATACCGGAGGCAAGACCATCGCCATCAAGAGCGCCGGACTGCTGAGCCTCATGGCGCTCTGCGGCATGCCGGTCCCGGCCGCTCCCGGCTCGGTGCTCCCCCTGGTCACCAACATCCTGGTCGACATAGGCGACGAGCAGTCCATCGAGGAGAGCCTCTCCACCTTCTCCGCCCACATCTCGAAGATCTCCTCCGTCATGGCCCTGGCGGACCGCGGCACCCTGGTGCTGCTGGACGAGCTCGGGACCGGGACCGAGCCCGGGCAGGGCGCGGCGATCGCCTGCGCTGTGCTGAAGGAGCTCCAGGAGAAGGGGGCACTGGTGATCGCCACCACCCACCTGACCGAGATCATCGGCTTCGTCCAGCGGGAGCCGGGAATGGTGAACGCGGCCATGGCCTTCGACCGGCAGAAGCTCGCCCCGCTTTACCGGCTGACGGTGGGTGAGCCCGGGGAATCGCACGCTCTCGAGATCGCCAGCCGCTACGGACTGCCGGAGCATGTGGTGCGCTTCGCCAGGAGCATGATCGGGAGCATGGAGGCCGATTTCCACGCGCTTTTGCGCGATCTGAAGGGGAAGCGGGAGCTGCTGGACCAGACCCTCGCGCAGCTCTCGGAGCGGGAGGAGAAGCTTGCGCGCGGTGAGCGGGACCTGGCGGGAAGGGCTGCCCAGGCGGACCTGATCCTCAAGGGGGCGAAGGAGAAGGGGTACCTGGAGGCGCAGGAGGTGATCCGCAAGGCGCGCCGCGAGGTGGCCGCCATCATGGAGGAGGCGCGCCGGGAGAAAGCCCGGGAGGCCAAGGGGATGCTGGATCAGGCGCAGGGTAGGATCGAGCAGGTGCTCGCCGAGCTGCAGCCCCCGGAAGAGGAGCTGCCGCCCGGGAAAATCGCGGTCGGCGAGATCCTCTTCGTGAAGCCGCTCAACTGCGACGCCAGGATACTCTCCGTGGACCGGCGCGACGGCCGGGTCAGGGTCAGGGCCGGGAGCATGGAGCTGGAAGTGCCCATCGCCACCCTCTCCAAGGCCCGTGGCAAGGAGCAGAAGATCCAGAAGAAACGGGTCAAGCAGGAGGAGGAGCGGGCCGAGCCGGTCTCGACGATTCACCTGCTCGGGATGCGGGTCGAGGAGGCGATCGGCGAACTGGAGCCTTTCCTGAACCACGCCGCACTGGACCACATTTCGGAGCTGCGGATCGTGCACGGCAAGGGGACCGGAGCACTCATGAAGGGGGTGAGGAGCTACCTGGACGGGCACCCGCTGGTCGCCGAGTTCAGAACCGGCGAGCGTTTCGAAGGCGGAGACGGAGTGACGGTGGTAACGATGCGGTGAAAGCAATTGGAAGAGCAATTGACAATTGACAATTGACAATGGACAATTGAAGTCGGGCTTGATCGGCAGATAAAGAGTCGGGCTTGATCGGCAGCTAATTCCAAAGGAAATTTTTGCTTGAACAATTGTCAATTGTCCATTGTCTAATTGGGGTCCTATGATCATCTCCATGATAGCGGCGATGTCGGAAGAAAGGGTGATCGGCCGGGAAGGAAAGCTCCCCTGGCACGTACCGGCCGACCTCGCCCGCTTCAGGTCCATCACCATGGGGCATACCGTGGTGATGGGGAGAAGGACCTTCGAGTCGCTCGGCCACCCGCTTCCCGGGCGCCGGAACATCGTCCTCACCAGGACCCGCGGGGAAATCGAGGGTTGCCAGGTCGCCCGCTCCCTGCATGAGGCCATCGAGGCTGCGGGCGGCGACGACGAGCTCTTCATCTGCGGCGGCGAGCAACTCTTCCGGGAAGCACTCCCTCTCAGCCAGCGGATCTACCTCACGGTCGTTCACGGCAGCTTCGAGGGGGACGTCTACTTCCCCGAGATCCCGGAGAGCTTTTCGGAACTCCAGAGGGAGGAACTGCCGGAGGCCACTCCCCCGCTAAGCTTCCTCGTCTTCGAAAAGGTGGAGCGGATCGAACCGGGCGCCGATGCCGAAGAGCTCCGCCGGAAAGGGATCGAAGCGATGCAGCGAAAGCTCTACTTCCTGGCAAGGCGCTGCTTCGAACAGGCGCTCACACTCAATGAGAGCGCCGAGATCTCCTCCCACCTCGCCTTTTGCATGGTAAAGAGCGGCGGGGATTGCTCGGCCGCGACGCG
>DATCHY010000322.1:0-3388 GCA_036508065.1 Geomonas sp.
CGACCGGAGCCACGAACCGATCTACCAGACCAAAAGCGCGCAGTTCATCACCTGTACCGCCATCGAGAATATCTGCCGGAAGGAGATCGGCCGGGTACTGCAAAAGGGGTGAGCAGATGGATCTGATAAACTCCACACACTTCGTCGCTGCTCCGTTCTTCCTGATGGATCGGAGCGGAGCCGAAACAGTGGTCGTTATCGTCAAGGGGACCTGGCGGATCACCAGCGCTGGCACGCTGGCCATTGCCGACGAACAGGCGCCGATCCAGCTCACCCCGCACTACTCGGGTGAACCGGGCTCGTCAAGCCTGCTGTACGACTCCGACCTGGTGCTGGAGAAGCCGGGCACCGACTGCGTGCTGCGCGGCCATGCCTGGGCGCCCGGGGGAAAAGCCCCCCATGTCGACGTTACCTTTGCCGTAGGGAAGGTTCAGAAACAGGCGCGGGTCTTTGGCGCGCGGATCTGGCTCAAGGTGCTGGGAATGGTATCCATCTCGCGGTCGGCCCCCTTCGAGAAGATCCCCCTGACCTGGGAGCGGGCCTTCGGTGGCACGGACACCAGCTGCCAGGAGCCGGCTGCCCATGAGTTCTACCTGGAAAACCCTGTAGGGATGGGAATCATGGCCCACAAATCGATGTTGAACATCGATGGCCTGCCGTTGCCAAACATCGAAAATCCCGAGGAACTGATCAAGAAGCCCCACCACCGCCCCCGGCCGGTGGGATTCGGCATGATCCCCCCGCACTGGCAACCGCGCTTCGGCTACGCAGGTACCTACGACGAGGCTTGGCGCAAAAGCCTGAGTCCGCTCCCTCCGGCGGACCTTGACCCGCGTTTCTACTCAGCTGCCGCGCCGGGACTCGCATCACCTCGACACCTGACAGGGGGCGAGCAGGTGCTGGTTGAGGGGGCGGCTCGGCAGGGGCGGCTGCAGTTCGATCTGCCAGGGATTACCCCCAGGGCGAAGCTACGGCGCAGGCACGGTGAGGAACTGCTGTCGCTGCGGCTCGACACCGTCGTCGTCGAACCTGATGAGGCACGGGTGGTGCTGGTCTGGCGTGGAGCGCTGAATGTTCACGGCCAGCTCCACCAAGTCGGTTCGGTGCGCGTTGAGTCAATCTGAGAAGGACAGAACCGGAGTCGCTCGAATTGATCGAGCAATTACCCTACCCAATGAAGTGCGGCATGCCAAACCTTACATTGATTATCCTACGAATCTGACCCAGCCGAAGGTGTCCTCCAACTTGCCGGTCTGGATGCCGGTCAAGGTGTCGTATAACTGCTGGGTGATCCTGCCGACCAGGCCGCCGCTCAACTGTAGCGTTTCACCTTTGTAGCAGAGTTTGCCGACCGGGGTGATGACAGCGGCGGTACCGCTGCCGAATGCTTCAGTTACCTTGCCGGCTTTGATGTCGGCCATCAGGTCATTGACGTCGATCAGCCGTTCCTCGGCCTCGTATCCCAGGAATGTCGCCAATTTCAGCACAGAATCGCGGGTCACGCCGGATAGGATCGAGCCGGTTAGCGGGGCAGTGACGATTTTGTTGCCGTAGGCGAAAAACATGTTCATCGCCCCGACCTCATCAATGTAGCGCTGTTCACGGCCATCCAGCCAAAGCACCTGGTCGAAGCCTTTGTGTTTGGCCTCCAGACCGGCCTTCAGCGAACTGGCGTAGTTACCGCCGGTCTTGGCCTCGCCGGTTCCGCCGGGAACGGCACGCACGTAGCGGTCTTCCACCATGATGCTGACCGGTTTGAAGCCGGCGTCGTAGTAGGCGCCTACAGGTGAAAGGATCACATAAAAATAATACTCGTCGGACGGCTTGACGCCCAACACCGGTTCAACGGCGATCATGGCCGGGCGTATGTAGAGCGAGGTGCCTGGCGCGGTCGGAATCCAGTCCTGCTCAAGGGCCACCAGTTGCTCTATTCCCTTAAGAAAAAGTTCTTCCGGGACTGCCGGCATGCACAGGCGATCGCCCGACTGGTTGAAGCGGCGCGCATTCATCTCGGGACGAAACAGGGCCACCCGGCCGTCATCCCATTTGTACGCCTTGAGCCCCTCGAAGATCTCCTGGCCATAGTGGAAGACCATGCAGGCCGGGTCGAGCACGAAAGGTTCATAAGGCTTGATGCGGGCGTCACACCATCCTTGGCCGGCATGCCATTCAGCCAGCAGCATGCGGTCGGTGAAATGCCTTCCAAAACCGAGTTGCGACTCATCCTTGATCTTTGCCTTCATTTTGTCCGCTGGCAGCGGCACAATTTCGAGATCCATGGTAGTACCTCCGAATGTCAGAAATAGGTTGAGGACGTAGCTAAGTCCACTGGTGGCTGAAAATGCGGCGCAGCTTGGAACGCGTCATTGCTTGCCGCGACGCCGCACACCATTAACAGAGGACTCCAGACGCAGGATGAACTCTGCCATCAGTGCAACCTCGCTCTCGCTGAATGGGCTGAGCACTTCGTTTTCCAGGGCGATCACGGTTTCATGAATCCGTGCGACCACCACCAGCCCCTCGGGAGTCAGGCAGAGCAGTTTCGCGCGGCGGTCCGTGGCATCTTCCGACCGTTGTATCAGCCCCTTGGCGATCAGCGTGTCGAGGAGGCGGACCAGGGAGGGCCCTTCGATGCCGACAGATGCCGCCAAATCCTTCTGACGGATCCCGTCTCCCAGGAGGTGCAGGTGCAGCAGGGGGCGCCAGGTGGCATCGGTCAAGCCGGCAGACTGCACCTCCATGTCCAAGACCTGGCGCCAACGGCGCGTCAGACGCGCAAGACGGAAAAGGAGGTTGCTGCTATCTATTGTTTTAGGCTTGTCCATATAAAATAGATAGCATGATAACTGTTTTGCTGCAACTTCTTTCACCGGGTAATCCGGTTTCCTCTTCCTTCAGAAGAAGGAGACGTTCTCAGAGCCGCAATAAACGGTGCGAAATGTTTACACTGTGGAGGAATAGGCTATCATTCTAGGGGCCTGTGTATTTGACGCAGATCTTTCGAGTGTAAATTTCAGTCAGGCGACAACCAAAATTTCACACCCCAAGAGAGGAGCTGAAATGAAAATCGCACTGGTAACCGGCGGCAGCCGCGGTCTGGGCAAAAGCATGTCACTGCATCTCGCCGCCAAAGGGAATGATGTCATCCTTACCTACAACAGCAAGCAGGCGGAAGCCGAAGGCACTGTCGCTCAAATCAAAAAGACGGGCCGAAAAGCGGTCGCGCTCATGCTCGATCTCTCTGACCACAAATCGTTCGACGGCTTTGCTGAAAAGGTAAAAGATGCCCTGGCAAATAACTGGCAACGAAGTGATTTCGACTTCATGGTCAACAACGCCGGTATCGGGATCTATGCCCCTTTCATGGAAACCACCGAGGAACAGTTCG
>DATCHY010000323.1:0-7032 GCA_036508065.1 Geomonas sp.
GCGATTCTTCCCAGCTTTGAAAAGGAGGTGACCGGAGCAGGCAAGCGCTGAGCAGTCTGAAGCAGAGGCGAGCCGGTGCTGCGTGCCGCGGAAACCGGGGGGGCCGATGGCTTCCCTAATCGCCCGTAAGCTATTGACAAACCGGTGTCTGATGGGAGACTATTAGAATTAATCAATGCCTGGGCCCTTCCGACTGGCAGATCCCGAACGCAGCCTGTCACAAGGCCGTAAGATTCAGGCGGGTGACCAGAACAAGGAGAAATGACCATGTCTAAAAACATCGCAGTTTTTGGAATCTATCGTAGCCGTGAGAATGTTGAGGGGGCGGTGCAGGCACTGAAAAACGCCGACTTCCGCAACACGGATATTTCGGTGCTTTTTTCCGAGAACGTGGGCACCAAAGATTTCGCCCACGAAAAGCACACCAAGCTTCCTGAGGGTTCATCGACAGGCGCCGGGACCGGGGCAGTCATCGGCGGCGCACTGGGCTGGCTTACGGGTATCGGTGCCTTGGCTATCCCGGGTGTCGGTCCTTTTATCGCCGCAGGCCCCATCGTCACGATGCTGGCAGGCATCGGCGCCGGCGGCGTGCTCGGCGGGATAACAGGAGCGCTGGTCGGCATGGGTATCCCTGAATACGAGGCGAAAAGGTACGAGGGACGCATCAAGGAGGGGGGAATCTTGCTCTCCGTGCACTGCGACAACGCCGACTGGAAGAAACGGGCCATGGAGATCCTGAAGCAGACAGGCGCAGGAGATATCGCGTCAGAGGGAGAGGCCAAGGCCGATTTCGCCAGCTCAGAAAGACCGAAGCTCAGAACATGAGCTCGTGCCTGCCCGGATCAAACCATGGCAGGATCCTGCTGGTGCGAAAAAAGGGGCCTCCCCGAAGGGTGGAAAAGCGGCACGCAGTGCGGAACCGGCACATCGGTTGAGGGGCATCACGATGACGACACGCGGTAAGGAAGTTCACAAGGTGGATCCGGGAACCTCTCAGGGAAAAACAGAAGCGGATCTTTTTGATCTGTTGCGGCAAGACCATGCAAAGGCCAGGGACCTCTTTGCCAGGATCGAGAAAACCAGCAAGAAGGAGCTCGGGACCCGACAGGAGGCCTTTTCCGACCTAGAGCAGGAGTTGCTCATTCACATGGAGGCCGAGGAGCGGTTTTTGTACACTGCTCTGGAACAGCATCTGGAATCGCGCGAAAAGGTGCTCGAAAACTACGAGGAACACCTGGTAGCGAGGACGATCATCGGCGCCTTCATCAGCCTGGCCGTCGACGATGAACGCTGGGCGGCCAAATTGAAAGTTCTGTGGGAGCTGATCGGTCGCCACATGGATGAAGAGGAGCATGAGTTGTTCAAGGTGGCAAGCCAGGTGCTGGACAGAGAGCAACTCCAGGGCATCAGCGCCAAGGTGCAGGAGCTGAAGCGCGAGGCGAAGAAAGGTCAAGGGAAGCTGCCATCAGGAAGAGCATAGCGTGTGCCGAGGGGCAAGTCTGCCCGGCAGGCACATCGGAAAGCATGCACTGCTGCAACTTCCTGCAGTGACAACAGGCATACGGTTGGCGCGGCCCTCTTGAAGGAGGAGGCCATGGACCCCAAGAGCAAAGCTGGACAGAAAGGGAGCGAAAGTCACGCAAAGCAACCCGCTCGCCCCGGAACGGAACAAGTTCGCAGTGGAACGAGCATGGAGCGAAGTGAGAGCGAAAAGATTCAAGCCCCGAAAGTAGGTGCGCAGCAAAAACAAAAACAAGGGCAGGTAAAAAGCGGCAAAAAATAGCGAGACAAATGCAGCTAACTAACGAAGAGGGTCGCGCCTTTTAACCCGGTTTTCTCCTTCACTGCAGGCAGAAAGGAAGCCAAAAAACGAGCCTATGTCAGCATCCGGGACTAAGACGATTCTGGCGCTTCATTATCCGCCAGTATTCGTCAGGTCCCGGGACTGGAGGCAGATTTGCCGACACCCCTTGTCCCTTCCGTTTCATCCGATGAAGGTTACCTGCTGAACCCGCCCATTCCCGGCACGACTATTTCCCCCTGTCTCTATTCCGGGCCATCAAGCCTGGCCCTCGAGGAGAAGATCGCCGTAAATCCTTGAGCGGCAAATTAGCCGAGAGTAATAAAAAAGCGTGGTGCAGCGGCACTGTCAGCCCCGGACGCTCACTGGTGGCCGGCTGCTGTCTCATGCCGGGGTAGAGAAGCATGACTCAAAAGGAATCTGTTGCATTATCGGAGGCGTGGTGTTAGTTTAATAAAAAATTCTAACATTGATGTCGGCAGTTGAAACAGTCGCTCCGTTTCGCCCTGACTGCCGAAGGTGGCTCGCCGCCTCCTTGTCATGCCAGGCATCTTTGCCCGTTTCATTCGGATACTCGGAGGCTCAATGCGCCAAGCGGAAATTCTGCTGGTCGAGGATGACAGGGATTGCCAGGAACTGGCACTGAGGGCCCTCAGGAAGGCCGGCTACGACGAGGTGGCCGTTGCGCGTGACGGGGTGGAGGCTCTCGGGATGCTGTTCGGTGAGGGGGGCGGCGCAGGCATGGAAGCGCCGAGCGTCGTGCTGCTGGACTTGAAACTGCCGAGGATCGACGGAATCGGCGTGCTGACGAGAATCCGCGGCGACGAGCGGACCAGGCGGATCAAGGTATTCGCCCTCTCCTGCTCGGAGGACCCCCGGGAGATCGAGGTGTGCCTGCGTCTCGGCGTGGTCGCTGTGCTGCAAAAGCCGCTCGACCCGGCTGCGCTGAGGCGCTGGCTGTCTTGAAACTGTGATCCGTGATGGGGCCTAATAATTGTCATGTGCAATCCGTGATGGGTGACTAAAATCACGCATCACATCTCACGCGTCACGCCCTGCTGGCATCGGGGTCTTCAGCGCGTCCTCGACGATGATCTCAAGCTCGGCGAGCGCGACCTCCTTCAGTCCCAGCAACCGGGCCTCGGCGCTGGCGAACAGCAGCAGCGTCGGATCGCTACGCAGCCCGATGCCGAGCTTGCGGCAGGCGCTATTCACCAGACGGACTACGGCGAGGAGCGTATTGCCCTGGTCCCACACCTCACCCTCGTGCCCCGCCACCACCTCGCAGTAGATCTCCGGCATGTGCCACTGTACCATGAGCCGGTGCCCCTCCTCGACATGCAGGCTCTCCAGCACCTCCGCCAGCACGGCCGGTCCGGCGCCGGCGCTCATCGCCTCATCCCGGCAGATCTCCTCCATCGCCTTCAGCAGAAAAAGTTTGCCGATGTCATGCAGAAGCCCAGCCAGGAAGGCCTCCTGCGCCCGCGCCCCCAAGCCGGCCTTGGCAGCGAGCCACTTGCTCCCGACGGCACAGCAGAAGGCGTGCTTCCAGAGGGTCTGCATGAGCGTGTTGTAGGCGGGGTCCTCGGAACGGTACAGGTCCTGCTGGGTGGTGAGCATCGCCAGGTTGGCCACCTCACGGGAGCCGAGCCTGATGATCGCCTCGCGGATGGTGTTCACCTTGCTGAGCCCCGCGTAGAAGGCGGAGTTGGCGACGCGCAGCACCTGGCTTGCCAGTCCCGGGTCGGCGCTGATCAGCTGGTTTACATCCTCGATGCTGAAATCCGGGCGCGCCAGCACCTGCGTGAGCCGCAGCGCTACGGCATGGAACACCGGGACGCTCAGGGCGCCGGCTGCCAGTCGTGTCTTGACGACGTCGACGATCGAAGTGCCGTGGTTCATGGGTCTTTTTTCCCTCAGGCGCCGGTGGGCGCGGTTAGCTGCCGAGTATCCGCCTCAGTTCGGGAAGGGGACGGGGGTGGCCGATGCGCGGCAGGTCGCGCAGCACCTCCTGGAGGGAGACCAGGCCGCTGGCCGCCTTCACCAGGCCGTCCTCGAAGAGCGAGACCATGCCGGAGGTCTCCATGCTGACGCGGCGAATCTCCGAGGCTGACCGGTTCAGCATGACCGCCTCCTTGACCGTCTCGTTCATGATCAGCAGCTCGAAGATCGCCGTTCTGCCCCGAAAGCCGGTGAAGCGGCACTTCTTGCAGCCCCGCCCCGTCCTGAACTGCGCTCCCGGAAGGTCCTTGGCAGAGTAGCCGAGCCTGCCGTACTCGGCCGGGGACGGGATGTAGGTCTCCGCGCAGTCGTCGCAGACCAGGCGCAGCAGGCGCTGGGCCACCACGCAGACCACGGTCGAGGAGATCAGGTACGGCTCGATCTGCATGTTCATCAGCCGCAACAGCCCCCCGATCGCATCCTCGGTGTGGAAGGTGGTCAGCACCTTGTGGCCGGTGAGGGCCGCCTGGATGGCGGTCTCGGCGGAGAAGGTGTCGCGGATCTCGCCGAGCACGATGATGTCCGGGTCCTGGCGCACGATGTGGCGCAGGGTCTCCTCGAAGGTGACGCCGATCTTCGCGTTGATCGAGCACTGGGAAACCCCCTCGATGACGAACTCGACCGGGTCCTCCGCCGTGACGATGCTGGTGTTGATGTTGTTCAGATGGCTGATGCAGCCGTACAGGGTCGAGGTCTTGCCGCTGCCGGTCGGTCCGGTGATGATCATGACCCCGCTCGGGGTGTCGAGCGCGTCGGCGATGAACTGGTCCAGCATGCGCGGCGCCATGCCGATTTTGCCGATGTCGAGGATCGCCTCCTTCTTGTTCAAAAGCCTCAGCACGATCTTCTCCCCGAAGATGGTGATGAAGAAGGAGACCCGCAGGTCCAGGTTGAAGCCGTGCTGGCGGCTTTCGAAGAGGATGCGCCCGTCCTGGTGGCGGCGCTTTTCGGCGATGTCCGCCTGGGCCATCACCTTGATCCGGGAGCTCAACTGGGGCGCGAGGTCGAGCGGGAACTCCTGGTGCGGCATCATGATGCCGTCGTGGCGAAAACGGATCCGGAGCCGGTCCCTGAGCGGCTCGATGTGAATGTCGCTGGCCCCCTCCGTGATCGCGTCGTCGAAAAGCTTGTTGATCATGCCGACCACGGTGCTCTCATCGGCCACCGGCAGCTCGTCACTCCCCGCACTCCTCTCGGCCGCAACCAGGGCAGCGAGGATCGACTTCCGGCTGGCGATGGCTGGACTCAGCTGACTGCCGAATAGCTTTTCTGCCGCATCCCGGCAGCGCTGTTCCAGGGGATTGGCGAAGGCGACCGAGGTCACACCCTCCTCGACGGCCAGGGGGATGAAGAGGAATTCGCGGTAGGTCGGGAAGGGGGCCCGGGCCATGAGCTTCCGGTCCAGCTTGCGGAATTCCAGCTCCGCCACGGGAAAGCCGAGCTGGAAGGAGAGCACCTCGATGAACTTGCGCTCCTCGATGAAGCCTTTTTCAATGAAGATGTCCCCGAGCATCTTGCGCTCGGTCCCCTCCTTTTGCAGGTTCAGCGCCGCCTCGAGGTCGCTTTTGCGAAGGTAGCCGAGTTCGACCAGAAAGTCGCCGATCCGTATCGAGAGGCTGTTCTTGCGCAGGGTGGAGGCTACCCCCTCCCTGGTGAGGGGCCCAAGCTCCAGCAGCACGTCGATCAGGGTCTTCGAGGAGTTGAGCTTTTCGTGCACCCGCTGCGCATAGCTCAGCTGCTCGGGGCTGATCACCCCCTCCTTGACCAGGAGGGCGGCGATCTTTCCGCCTGCCGCGGGGGGCTCGGCTTGGTTCGGATCCGTTGTCATGTCGGCCTCTGTTGCCTCTGGTTAATTAGCACGCCGCAATATACAGCAAATGAGAGAGAAAGGCAACAGAGCCGGCAACCCGGGTGCCAGTTTGGGTGCCGGACATAGAAAAAGGCCCCCTGATCTGCGGGGGCCTCTGTCTGGCTTGCTCCGGGAGCCTGGCTACTCTCCCTTTTTGTCGTCTTCTGCGCGACCCGCCTTGATCTCGATCTCCTCCTTGCCGCTGGAGGCCTTCTTGAAATTTCTGATGCTTTTGCCGAGTGCGCCGCCGATCTCGGGGAGCCTGCCGGCACCGAAGACCACGAGTACGATGACAAGGACCACGATGAGTTCCGGCATGCCGAATCCAAACATATGCACCCTCCGTTTCCAAAATTGCGTAAGTTTGAATAGTATCGCATCGCGCGACTAAAAAATCAAGCAGTTGCGCGCCTCTGGCGCTGAGGGTTTAATTATTAAATGTATTGTACTTTGCCCCGGAAATTGCTATACGCCTATACTTTGGTGCGCTGCCATTTTTCCAGGCAAGGAGGGCTCCGGTGAACAATATGATCCTGCTGGTGGAGGACAATCCTGACGACGAGGCGCTTACCCTGAGGGCGGTACGAAAGCATACGCCGCACGGGATCGTGGTCGCCCGCGACGGCGCCGAGGCGCTCGACTTCCTTTTTGGCACCGGTTGCCACGGTGGACGCGATCTCTCGGTCACACCGCTTCTCGTGCTGCTCGACCTGAAGCTTCCCAAGGTGAACGGCCTGGAGGTGCTGCGGCGCATCAGGGGGGACGCCAGGACCCGGGTCATACCGGTCGTGGTGTTCACCTCTTCAACCGAGGAGCAGGACATCCTGGACAGCTACACCCTCGGCGCCAACAGCTACATCCGCAAGCCCGTGGATTACAGCCAGTTCTGCGGGGACATGAAGCAGGTGATGACCTACTGGCTCAGCGTGAACCTGCTCCCTCCCCAGAGAAACTGCGCCAGCGCCTGAATCGCCCCCTTTTGCAAAGTCGCCCGCCGTGGTATCATCGCAGACTATGGACAGATTTGAACTGGTAAGCGATTTCGAGCCGCGGGGCGACCAGCCCCGTGCCATCGAGGAACTGACCGAGGGGGTGCTGCGCGGCGACGCCCACCAGGTCCTGCTCGGCGTGACCGGCTCGGGCAAGACCTTCACCATGGCCCAGGTGGTCGCCCGGGTGAACCGGCCGACCCTGGTGCTCGCCCCCAACAAGACCCTCGCGGCCCAGCTCTACGGCGAGTTCAAGGAACTCTTCCCGGGCAACGCCGTGGAGTACTTCGTTTCCTACTACGACTACTACCAGCCTGAAGCCTACCTCCCCGCCTCGGACACCTTCATCGAAAAAGACTCCTCGATCAACGACGAGATCGACAAGTTCCGGC
>DATCHY010000324.1:0-4456 GCA_036508065.1 Geomonas sp.
GAGCGGAAATCGCCATCAATCAGGATTTGGCTTGACATTGGGGCTGAGGTGGCTATCCTAAAACGAAATGATTTCCATTTAGGAGCGAGCATGGAACAGCGTCACGCCCTGGCACTGAAAGATGCCAAGATGAAGGCCACCCCCAAGCGGCTCGCGATTCTCGACATGCTCGATGCCGAGAGCGCCTACGCCAGCCCGGAAGAGCTTTGGAAGCGGCTGCGCGACCGATTTGACCGTCTCGGGCTGCCGACCGTGTACCGGAACCTGGAGGAGCTCGCGGCAAGCGGGGTGATCTCCAAGGTGATCCATCCGAACCGGCAGCTGTACTACTACTTCTGCCGCAACCGGGAACATCACCACCACTTCGTCTGCCTCTCCTGCCGCAAGGTCGAGGACATCCCTTCCTGCGGTATCGAAGCCTTGGAGCAAGAGGTGAGCCAGAGAATAGGCGGCAAGGTGCTCTCCCACATCCTGCAGTTGAACGGGCTCTGCGGCGGCTGCGCCGCTGCCGGAGGTACTCCATGAAGTTGCTGGTCGCCGCGCTTTTGGCGCTGGTCATGATAACACCCGGCTGCCGCAGGGCGGAGCATGCGGGGGGGAAGCTGCAGGTGGTCACCACCCTCTTCCCGCTCTACGACTTCGCCAAGAGGATCGGCGGCGCTCAGGCGCAGGTGACCCTGCTGCTGCCGCCGGGGGTCGAGCCGCACAGCTTCGAGCCGCGCCCCGAGGATATCGTCCGGGTGAACCACGCCGACCTGTTCATCTACACCAGCAAGTATATGGAGCCCTGGGCTGCAAGCATCATCGCCGGGGTTGATACAGGAAGGGTCGGCATCGTCGAAGGCGGGCGCGGCATCCCTCTCATGCCGGCGCCTCACGCGGAGCACGGAGAGCACGGGGACGAGCGCGGCGGCATGGATCCCCACATCTGGCTCGACCTGGAGAACGCCCGCCTGATCGCCGGGAACATCCTCGCCGCCTTCGTGGCGCGCGACCCGTCCCACAGGGGGTATTACGAGCAGAACGCGGCGGGGCTTACCAAGGAGCTGGCAGCGCTCGACCTGCGTTACAGGTCGACCCTGGCGAGCTGCCCGAAGAAGGTCTTCCTGCACGGCGGGCACTACGCTTTCGGCTACCTGGCCCGGCGCTACGGCCTCCGCTACGTATCCGCCTCGGCGGTGAACGCCGACGCCGAGCCGACTCCCGCGCGGCTCGCCGAGCTGGTGAAACTGATGCGCACCGAACGGCTCAATTACGTCTACAGCGAGGAACTGCTGAGCCCGAGGGTCGCCGAGACCATCGCGCGGGAGACCGGCGCCAAGATACTCATGCTCAATGCGGCCCACAACCTGAGCCGCGACGACTTCCAACACGGGGTGAGCTTTATCTCTATCATGGAAAAGAACCTCCAGAATCTGAAGACGGGGCTGCAGTGAGCGGGGCCGCCCTCACCATAACGAACCTGAGCGCTGGCTACCACGGCTCCGAGGCGCTCAGGGATGTCTCCTTCAGCGTCAACCGCGGGGACTACCTCGGCATCTGCGGGCCGAACGGCTCCGGCAAGAGCACGCTGGTGAAGGTGATCCTCGGGCTGCTGGCGCCGACAAACGGGGAGATCACCCTGCTCGGCACGCCGCAGGCCAGCTTCACCAGCTGGCAGCGCATCGGCTATCTGCCGCAGGGGCTGCAGTTTTTCAACCCGAATTTCCCGGCGACCGTGACCGAGGTGGTACGCCTGGGAAGGCTGGCGGGGAAGCGTTTTCCCAAGCGCTTCAACCGGGAGGACGCGGCTGCCGTGGAGCGGACCATGGAATGGATGGGGATCTCCCATATCAGGGGGTGCATGATAGGCGAGCTCTCCGGAGGGCTCAGGCAGCGGGTGCTGCTCGCCAGGGCGCTCGTGAACGACCCGGAGCTCCTGGTACTGGACGAGCCGACCACCGCCCTCGATCCGGAGACCCGGGAGAGTTTCTACAAGCTGATCTTCGAGATGAACCGGGAGAAGAAGGCGACCGTGCTGCTGGTGACCCACGACACGGCGACCATCGGGAGGTACGCCTCGCACCTGCTGTACCTCGACAAAAAGGTGGTATTCTGCGGCGACTTCGACGACTTCTGCAACTCGACCGAGATGACTGGGCTTTTCGGTGAGCACGGCCAGCACCTGGTCTGTCACAGGCATTGAAAGAAATGGGGCGCCACTAGCCCCTGCATTTAAGAGGAATCAATGGACATAGCCGAGATGCTCAGTTACGGTTTCATGCAGAGGGCGCTCATTGGCGGGTCCCTGATCGCCATCCTTTGTTCGGTCCTCGGGGTCTTCCTCGTGCTGCGCCGGCTCTCGCTGATCGGCGACGGGCTGGCCCACGTCACCTTCGGCAGCGTGGCACTCGCGCTCTTCTTCAGGCTGCACTCCTTCTACATGACGCTCGCCATCATCCCGGTCGTGCTCGCCTGCGCCATGGGCATCCTCAAACTGGCACAGAAGGCGCGCATCTACGGCGACGCGGCGATCGGCATCGTCTCCGCACTCGGGATCGCCACCGGCGTCATGCTGGCAAGCATGGCCGGCGGGTTCAACGTCGACCTCTTCAGCTACCTGTTCGGCAACATCCTCTCCATCAGCTCCAGTGAACTGGTCATCGCGGCGGTGCTTTTCGCCGTCGTCCTCACCGGGGTCGGCATCTTCTACAACGACCTCTTCGCCAGCACCTTCGACGAGGAGCTGGCCAAGAGCTCGGGGATCGACACGGACCGGATCAACGCGGTCCTGGTCCTGCTGACCGCACTGACCGTGGTCCTCGCCATGAAGGTGGTCGGCATCATGCTGATCTCCGCGCTCCTCATCCTTCCCGCGGTCACGGCGCTGCAGCTCTCCAAGGGGTTCAAGACCGCCATCGTCTGCGCCGCCGGCATCGGTGTCTGCACCGTCGTCGCCGGCATCTCGCTCTCCTTCGTCCTGAACCTGCCGACCGGCGCCACCATCGTCATCATCAACTTCCTCACCTTCATCTGCGCATTCGCAGCCCGCACCCTTTTGCGCCGCCGCTGACCGCTTGATTTGCCGGTAAACTTTCCGCGCCGCGCGCCGATAAGTCCTGTGGCAGGTTTTTTTCCTGCCCATGCTCGGTACGAGGCGGCTTTTAATGATTGACTCCAAGGAGTGGGGAAGCAAAGCGGCACGGACCAGGTACACCGGTTATGACAGGACCATCGGCGGCATCTGCTGGCTCCTCGTCGCCCTGGTCTTCCTGGATATCGAGCTGGTCCCGACCGACCGGCACAGCATGCTCCTGCTCGCCCTCTTCTGCAGCGCCCTCCTCTGCTACCACCTGGCCGCCCGCCGCCTGGTGCCCTATCGGGACCACGGCCAGCTCAGGGTCTCCCTGGACCTGGTGGCGCTCCTTCTCTTCGTGGTGGCGCTCTCCTGGCACACCGGGAAGCTGGCGAGCCCCTTCATCTCCTTCATCTACCTGATCCTGATGGCCGCCTCGCTCACCCTCGGCAGGCGGATCAGCTACCTCATGGCCGCCCTCGCCATCACCTGCTGCGCCCTGCTCGGCGCCAGCCAGACGCCCGCCTTCGGGGGGGAACTGGCCAGCCGTTTCGTCGAGCTGTTCCCTTTCCTGCTGATCGCGCACCTGGGCGCGCTCCTCTCAGGGGAGGCGGAAAACGCCCGGCTCGATGTCGAGAGGCTCTCGCTCACCGACGATCTCACCGAACTCAACAACATGCGCAGCTTCGAGGCCCTGGCCCAGCACCAGGAGAGGCTCGCCAAGCGCTACCAGAAGCCCTTCGCCATCTGCATGCTCGACTCGGACAACCTGAAACAGGTAAACGACCGCTACGGCCACCTGGCCGGGACGGCGCTCATCAAGTGGGCGGCGCACATCATCCGGAAGAACACCCGCGACTGCGACATCGCCGCCCGTTTCGGCGGAGACGAGTTCATCATCATGTACAACGACCACGACAAGGATCAGATCCTCCCGGCGGTGCAGAGGATCGTCCGGGCCATGGCCGCCACCCCCTTCCTCTTCGAGGGCGAACGGATAGACTCCACGATTTCGGCGGGAATCGCGTCCTTCCCGAGGGACGGCTCGGACCTGCGGGAGGTCATCATGAGGGCGGACGAGGCGATGTATCTCAGCAAGCGGCTCGGCAAGGACAGGGCCTCCCTGTACCGGAAGGAGGCGAGGGGAAACGGTGCAGGGCGGGCGCTACAGGTAAGGCGAGAAGAGTTTGGCGGCGCCGTCGCGAATCTTCACCGGGAGGGGGCGGCCGTCCATCTCGGCGAGGGTGATCTCGCGGCAGGCGACCAGGGCGGTTGCGCAGCGGCTTTCCAGCTGGCGGGCGAACGCCAGGTCGTACACCTCGAGATCGAGCTCGAAATTGAGCCGCAGGCTTCTCGGGTCGAGGTTGGCGCTTCCGATCAGGCTCCAGCTCCCGTCCACCA
>DATCHY010000325.1:0-6872 GCA_036508065.1 Geomonas sp.
GGCGGCACCTTCGCCACACCGGTCATCAACTGGCCCGACGTGGCGATCCTCGGCTTTGGCCGCATCGTCGAGCGCCCCTGGGTCCACCGCGGCAAAATCGCCATCAGGAAGATCCTGCCGCTCTCGCTTACCTTCGACCACCGGGTAACCGACGGCGCCGATGCAGCCCAGTTTCTCGGCAAGCTGCTCCGATACCTGGAGGACCCGGCGCTGCTGTTCATCGAGGGACGGTGAAAGGCGTGAATGGTGAATGGTGAATGGTGAATGGTGAATGGTGAGAAAAGGGTTCAGTGATCCTGGTAAGCCATGGCCGTGCGCACCCGATCCCGCGCCAGGGTGTCCGCTGCCAGACGCGGCAGAACCCCTTCGCCTGCCGCCTTCTCCAGCACGAGTCGCGTGTTTTTCCTGATCCGCTCGGTGATGGCCGCAAAGGCTTCCTGCTCGTTCTTGCCGGCGTATTCCATGGCCGCCATGATGACCCCGCCGGCATTGGCGATGAAATCCGGTACCACCAGGATGCCGCGGGCATGCAGCAGTTTCTCGGCCTCTTGTGTCGCCGGAATGTTGGCACCCTGCAGTATCATGCGCGTCCTGATGATGCCGGCATTCCCCCCGTGGATGACGTCCGGGGTCGCCGCCGGAATCAGGATTTCACAGGGGACGCCGAAGAGCTCCGGCGCCGGAATGCGGTTCCCCTTGCCGTAGTTGACGACGCTGCCGGTCCGGTTTTTCACCTCGATCAACTCCTCGATATCTATTCCAGCCGGGTCATGCACCGCTCCCCGCGAGTCGGAGACAGCCACCAGGCGCCCCCCCTTTGCTGCCAGGAAACGAGCCGCAGCCTTGCCGACGCTGCCGAACCCCTCGATGACCAGCCGCGCTCCGCTCAGCTTGACGTCGGCAAAAGGCGCCGCCACCTCGGCGCACTCAGCCAACCCGAATCCGGTCGCTCCCAGCTTGTCGAGCGGCAAGCCGCCGATCTCCTCGGGAAGCCCGACCGATCTGCCGGTCTCGTCGTGGATCCAGGCCATTGATGCCTCATCGCACCCCATATCCGGGCCCGGGATGTATTCGGTCAGATTCTGCATCATGCGCGCAAAGACGCGGAACAAACGCTCCTTGCGCGGATCGTTCGGGTCTGCGATGATCCCGGCCTTGGCGCCACCGTGGGAGAGACCTGCGATGGAGTTCTTCAGGGTCATGGTGCGGGCCAGGCGGCAGACCTCTTGCGCCGTCACGGTCGGCGACATGCGCACTCCGCCGAGTGCGGGTCCCAGTGCGGTGTTGTCGATCACCACCACCGCGCGCAACCCTTCCTTGGCTGAGTAGAGTTGTACCACCTTGGCAGGTCCGAAATCGTCGTAGCTTATCTCTGCCATGGTTGCTCCCGCTTACCCTGATGTTGAGGCCGGAAAACGCCTCCCGATTAAAAGGCAGCTATAAATCTATCATGATCGCAGCAAGTCGCAACGGTTCGCGGCAGAACTTTCTGAAACTTTCCCGGGCAAAACCGCTGTTGTTTTCTCCGGGTAAGATGGTACAGTGGGGCAAATTAACTGACGGGGTACCACCAATGGCTCAACGTTCCATACCCTGCCCACGCTGCGGGCGGCTGATCGGCAATACTGAATCTTGCTGCACCTGGTGCGGTGCCGGGCGCCCCGGCGTCTGGGCCAAGATGGCAGCTTGGATGCAAGGCGGCAGGGATGGGGACTGGCAGATAAAAGCCATCATAACGGCCAATGTCGCCTTTTACCTGCTCTCCCTGCTGCTCAGCACGCACCGCGGGCTCAGCATGAATCCGCTGAACTTTTTGTCCCCGGACCAGGCCAGTCTGATGCTGCTCGGGGCGACCGGTACGGTGCCGGTGCTTGGCCTCGGCCGGTTCTGGACGCTCATCTCCGCCAGCTACCTGCACGGCGGCCTGCTGCACATTTTTTTCAATATGATGGCGCTGCGCCAGATTGGCCCCTGGGTGAGTTCGGAGTTCGGGCCGAAGCGGACCTTCATCATCTATACACTGAGTGGGGTAAGCGGTTTCCTGGTCTCCTGTCTTGCCGGCGTTCCCTTCACCATCGGTGCGTCTGCTTCCGTATGCGGCCTGATCGGAGCGCTCTTCTTCTTCGGCAAGAGCCGGGGAGGCAGCTACGGCGCCGCAGTCTCCCGCGAGGTGAGCGGCTGGCTGATCAGCCTGATCCTGTTCGGCCTCGTGATGCCGGGGATCAACAACTGGGGGCACGGCGGCGGGATCGTCGGCGGCATCGTGCTCGGCAAGCTCCTGGGTTACCGGGAGCGAGGTGCTGAGACTGCCGGCCACAGCCTGCTTGCGCTTCTCTGTATGCTGGCGACCGTGGTGATCCTCCTCTGGGCGGCCTTCGTGGCCCTCGCGGCCCGGCTCGGATGATATCAAAAGCAGGTTGAGGAGAAGCGGGATTTTGGCGCTTTGTGCCAGAGTTCCCGATGTCATCTGGATGATCGCAGGATCAAGCCGAACTGCCAAGGACGCACGATCGAGTAGATCCTCATCGCCCTCTTCTTGAGGGAGACCGTTTTCTCTTTCTGCCAGAACCCGTACTAACAGGAATGCCGCAGCTCAAGCCTGCTTCACCTTGGCTCTCACCGCTCAGAATCCCCTGCACAAAACAATTCACACTTGCCGGCCCTGTCGTGTGCCAATGCCAGTGGCAGCGATGGCTCCCCCCACGGTGCCGCATCTCCCTGTTTAGCCTTATCCATCCCTCTCCTTGCAAGTCGTTGCCAACTCGGATATTGAAGGTATAATTAGCGCATTGCAATATAGTCTAGCGCTAGGCTTGTTGAGTACGCGGGATGTAGCAGCCCAAAGGGCGCGTGGGACGACTCCATTGATCTTGGCGGCCGGAAGGCCATTACAACAGAAAGAGGAGGTTATCCATGAAGGGGAACGAGAGGGTCATCGAGCAGCTCAACATGCGCCTGGCCGAGGAGTTGACCGCGACTAACCAGTATATGGTCCATTCGGAGATGTGTGAAAACTGGGGCTACCAGAAGCTCTACTCGCTGATCCGGGCGCGTGCCATGACGGAGATGAAACATGCGGAAAAGCTCATCGAGCGCATACTCTTTCTCGAGGGGAGGCCGATAGTCAGCAAGCTCAACCCGCTTAACATCGGCGCCGAAGTTCCGAAGATGCACCAGTTTGACCACGCCGCCGAGGAAACCGCCATCCGCGGTTACAATGAGAGCATCCGGCTAGCGGTGGAACTGGGCGATAATGGTACCCGTGACCTGCTGCAGTCGATTCTGAATCAGGAAGAGGCCCACATAGATGAAATTGAGGCTCAACTGGACCAGATCTCCCAGATGGGTGTGCAGAACTACCTGGTGGACCAAGTCGGCTAAGGCCAGGCCTGTCGCCGTTCTTGGCTCCGGTCCGCGAGCCGCAATCATACATCAACGAGGCTTGCACAAAGAGCGCAAAGGAGTTCCCCCTTTGCGCTCTTTGTTTAGCTCCGTCCCCGTCCCGGTCACGGAGCCACCCGGTTAGGGCCACCAGCCGCCTGACAGTAAACCGGTTCGAGCTGTCCCAATGTTGCAGTGGAAAATCTCTTTCTGCACCTCGTTGCGCCTCCCTCATCCGCCCCTTCGGGGCACCTTCTCCAGGCTCTACCCGGCACTACACTGCTTCTCGAGTTCGGCCAGGCGTACCCTCAGGACCTTTTCCTTCTGCCAGCGCGCGGTCACGTCCCGCATGATCGCAGCGGTTCCGGCGATCTCTCCTGCGGCGTCCCTGATGATGATCATGGAGAACTCCGTGGAGATGCGCGTGCCGTCCTTGCGGATGGCCGGAGCCGCGAGCAGATCCTTGGCATATCTGGTGACCCCCGTCTCCATCACCTTGAAGTACCCTTCCCAGTGCCGGGCGCGCTGGTTCTCAGGGATGAAGATGTCCAGCGACTGGCCGATGGCCTCGTCCGCGCTGAAACCGAGCATCTGCTCGGCGCCGGAGTTCCAAAACCGTATGGTGCCGTCCCGGTCGGAATAGATGATAGCGTCATTGCTGGCCTGCACTGTCTGCCGGCACAGTTCCTCGTAGGGTATCTCGCTCATGAATGCCTCCCTTGCCTCATTTTGACATAGCATATCACGGCTCATACGGTTCGTCCTTGACCAAGGTCAAGATTAGCGTGCCGTGGAGGGAGCGGCTCACGTGTCCCCAGCACCGGAATCGTCACGGGTTTATCGTCAGGTCAGGAGAATTACCCCGACTGTGTCAGTTGCCCCTCTAGATGTACCGGGTCTGGATCATCGATCCCGTGGATTTGGAACAAGAGATAGAATGTCGGTTGTTGTTTAAGCCTTATTGCCAGATGACAGTGCATTGATTGGTAAGTAAATTCAAGGTAACAGTATTATAAGTAATGGATTCTCACATAACTATTTCTAAAGTACCCTTGGTTGATGCCGATAACCTCTACAAGACAGAAAAGCGTCGAGACCTAAGGGAGGCCTGATGTTTAAGAATAAGCTCATGCATAAAATCCTGGCGATAATCGGAATCACCCTCTTCATCGGCATAACCATCGTCGGGGTGTTGGCCCTCTGGCTTCAGTACCAGGCGAGCATGGACCTGCAGGTGAAGAACAGCCGCACCATGTCCGCCGTCATCCTTAACGAGATCGGCGAATTCATGATGAAGGACGATTCGAAGGCGGTTCTGAATCTTGTCAAGGTTGCCAAGGAACAGAAATTCGGCTTCGACCTCAAGGTCTACAATCCTGAGGGGAAGGATCCCTCATCCTCCGACGCCGCTGCGAATCCGGAGGTCCTGAAGGCCCTTGCCGCCGGCAAGACCCAGGAGACACGGCAGGTGGAGAACGGCATCCACACGCTGCGGTCTGTCGTGCCGCTGGTGAACGAGGAGCGCTGTAAAAAGTGTCATGACGCGGGCGAGAAGTACCGGGGGGCCATTTTGCTCACCTCGTCCCTGGAGGATGGCTACCAGGGCGCGCTCCGGATGATCTACCTCCTGGTCGCTGCCGGTCTCTGTTTCTTCGTAGTCATGATGGGGTGCATGTACCTCTTCTTCAAGAAGTCCATCGTCAAGGACCTCCTCTTTTTCTCGGCGAAGCTCAAGGACATCGCCCAAGGAGAGGGTGACCTCACCAAGGAGATTCCGGTTAACTCCGAGGACGAGATCGGCGAACTTGCCAAGCACATAAACCACCTGATCAAGAAGCTGCGGGAGACCATAACAGTACTCTATCAACTCGCGGAGAACGTCTCCATCTCGCTTTGCCAGGTTTCGAACCGGACCAAGGGCACGGTGCTATCTGCCGCCGAGCAAAAGGACCGCTCCTTGTCGGTAGCGGTGGCAGCCGAGGAAATGGCGGCCACGCTCAACGTCGTGGCGGGAAACACCCATCAGGCGGCGGGCTTGTCGGAGCAGGTCGACCGGGCGGCGAGCGAAGGCATGGCTGTTGTCGACGGCGCCTGCAGCAGCATCATGAAGATCAGGGAAAACGTCGTGCAGACCCTTGGTACCGTCGGAAGACTGGAGACCTCCTCCATCCAGATCGGGGACATCATAAACCTGATCGAGGATATCGCCGACCAGACCAAGCTCCTGGCGCTGAACGCGGCCATCGAGGCGGCCCGTGCCGGCGAGCACGGGCGCGGTTTCGCCGTGGTGGCCGACGAGGTGAAGATGCTTTCCGAGAAAACGGCCACCTCCACCAAGGAGATTGCCAAGATCATCACCAGCATACAGGTCGAGAGCCGGGAGGCCGCCCGGTCCATAGCCGAAGAGCAGGAGCGGGTCGAGGACGGCGTGGGGAAATCCTCCGCCGCGCGCGACTGCCTGGAGAGGATCCTGGGGCTGGCCAGCGAAACCGCCGATCTCATTAACCAGATCGCTTCGGCTACCGAGGAGCAGAGCGCCACGACGTGCGAGATTTCCGAGAAGATCCATCACGTTTCCGACTCCGCCCAGAGCGTGCATCAGGACATGCTGGAAAGTGACGCGGCGTTCGCCGTCCTTACCGAGGTTGCCGAGCAGATCTTCTCCACGGTCGGCAAGTTCAGCGTCGGCAACCGGCACGATGCCATGAAGGCGCTCGCCAGCGAGTTGAAGGACAAGGCCGTTGCCGCGATCCAGAAAGGGATCGCCGAGAACAGGATCTCGGCCGCCGATCTGGCCGACCGCAATTACCGCCCCATCCCGAATACATCGCCCCAGAAGTACGGCACCGCCTTCGACAAGTACTTCGACCAGGTCGTAGTGCCCATCCAGGAGGAGATCATCTCCCGGCAGGGCTCGGTGTTCTTTGCCATCTGCGTCGACGATCACGGCTACGTCGCAAGCCATAACCTGCGCTACTCGAAGCCTCTGACCGGCGACCACGAGAGCGACAAGGTGAACAACAGGACGAAGCGGATATTCGATGACAAGACGGGGCTCAAGGCGGCGCAAAACACCGAAGCCTTCCTGCTGCAGACGTACATGAGGGATACCGGCGAGATCATGAACGATCTCTCCACGCCGATATATTTCAACAACAGGCACTGGGGCGCGGTCCGGATCGGGTACAAGGCGGAGTAGGGAGGGCACCCACCTTTGGATCAGATTGACCGGGTGGAGGCTTTCTGATATACATGGCGCATTAGACAAATTCCATTTGTTTCGAACCGGGGAGTACTATGGAGTGGCGCGTTGTGAAAAACAGGTTGGTCGGCGGCCTTGTCGGCCTGATCGCAGTGATCGTTCTGCTGGCGGCGGCATACACCTACGGTGCCCTGCACTGGGTCTACTCGTCTGGTGAGCGGGTCGGCTATGTCCAGAAAATCTCGAAAAAAGGTTGGCTCTGTAAGACCTGGGAGGGTGAGCTTACCAT
>DATCHY010000326.1:0-6214 GCA_036508065.1 Geomonas sp.
GCTTCTTCTGCTTCTTCTGCTTCTTCTGCTTCTTCTGCTTCTTCTGCTTCTTCTGCTTCTTCGGCTTCTTCGGCTTCTTCGGCTTCTTCCGCTTCTTCCGCTTCTTCCGCTTCCGCCTCTTCTTCCGCTTCTTCCGCTTCCGCCTCTTCTTCCTCTTCCGCTTCGGCTTCGGCTACCTCGGCGAATCCGGTTTCTAAAAATATTTCGGACTCGTCAGGCCACTCCAGTTCCAGAGGCTCGTCCATCTCTAGATCAAATTCTGCACTCTGTGGTGCTTTCCCACTGGTTGCAAAGGTATCGGGTAAGCACGAAGCATCATCGACAGGTGGAGCT
This sequence comes from Geomonas sp., assembly GCA_036508065.1. Taxonomy (GTDB): domain Bacteria; phylum Desulfobacterota; class Desulfuromonadia; order Geobacterales; family Geobacteraceae; genus Geomonas. The sequence goes on from DATCHY010000326.1 coordinate 334, forward strand.
TCAGCGAAAGGCGAACTGTCAAAAGGTGATGTTTCTGAGAGAGTAGAAACCTCTGCGAAGGGAGAGTCTCCGGCCAAATCCAGCTCACCAAATGGAGAAGCCTCCACGGATGGGGACGAACTCTCAATACCGCTTCGTTTGTGACTATCCGGAGGCGTTTGATCGGAGTGCTCTGCCTCATCGAAATCGGGGGCTGCCGAGAAATCAAGAGACAGATCAATATCGGGGACTGTAGCGGAAACCGTATCCAGCGGATCATCGTCTAGGTCCAGCTCGATTTCCTCTTCCCAAGGGGCAGCGAGCTCGGACGCCATGGATGCAGGAGACGAGCTGGGAACATCAGATGACCAGGGCGCTCCAAACGCACTCGGTGCTTCCGTTACACCGGGAGTGTCAACTACCGAAGGGGTTGGCCCAAATGCGCTCGGCGCCTCGATCACTGTTGCTGGCGGTGCGAATGCGTTCGGCGCCGCAACCGGCTGCGGCGACTGTGCAGTCGCATCATCCTGCAGAGCGTTCAGCTTGTCCAGTTCCCCGGCCTCCATGCGCGCGGAGATGCCAACCAGTTGATCTTCCTGGTGCTCGGGGAAAAGCTCGAGCAATCGGTCCGAAACCCTCTGCACGGCAGCGCCATCTCCAGCGGCACGCAGCGAGGCCAAAAGAGCGTTGAACGCCTGGTAGGAAGCATCCGGGTCGGCCGAGGCGAAGAGCAGCTCCGCGTACTTGAGCCTCGTGGCAACATGTTCGCCATCGATGGCGAGCATCAGCTCGACTGCCTTGACGGCTTCCTTCAGGGCACCTTCCTTCTCGAACTGCGCCACGACTTGCCCGTACTCTGCCAGGGCGTTACCGATCAGGCCCTGCTGGTTATTTAACGAGGCGAGGGTGAGGGAAATCGCGGTGTCCCCGGGTGCCAAGCGCTGGATCTGCTTGTAGACCGCGATCGCCTTCAGGAAGTAGGAGTTCTCGGCGTAGTGTTTGCCGATGCCCTCGTACTGGGCAATCGCTTCTTCCTTCCTGCTTTCCCGCACCAGAAGCTCGGCAAGTCTCTGCTGATACCTGATCTCTTTCGGCTCCAGGGCCACTACCTGCTGGTAGTCCTTGATTGCCTTGTCGAGTTGGCCCTTCAGCACGAACCGCTGAGCGCTTTCCAGAAATTTATCTTTTTTAGAAGCCAATGAATGCCCCATATCACGCAGAAATATCTAGACCTAAAATTAAAGCAAAGCGGCGCCGGTGTCAAGACTGATGCTGACTTAAACTACGAATGTTTTCCTTGAGCCTCATTAATTCCCCATCCTGCAGGCGCCGGTCCCGGTATACCGCTTGCCCGTAGATCGCGACGAACTCCTTAAGGTGCGGATCGTCGATCTTTTCGGCCAACTCATAGAGGCCGCACGGCTCCTGAGCGGCTGCCGGATAGCGCTTGCGCACCACCCGGAGAAAGTGCCTCAGCACCCTCTCCTCGCGGGTCTTGGGACGCCTCAGATACAGGACGAAAAGGGCGGCGAGCGGCAGCAGCACAAGTGAGAGCGTAACCAGTTGCCTCGCCCACCCGGCAGGAAAGTGGATGTTGCGCGCCTTGCTGCCGGCGGTCCTGACCAGCGCTATCTGCTTTTCCAGGTCGTAGGTGATGACAACCTTGTTCCAGTAGAACCCGATGGCGTCGAGGTACATGCGCAGCTTTCTGCCGACCTCGTCCCGGCGGGAGAATCCGACGGACCAGGAGGTCGGGTCAACGGTCAACCACCCCCTTCCCTCGACGTACGCCTCCACCCAGACGTGCGCCATGTCCTCGGTCACCAGGTAATAGCCGCCCATCTCGTTGTAGGTGCCCCCGCGGTAGCCGCCGACCAGCCGCGCGGGCACCCCCGCGAGGCGGAGCAGGATCGCGCCGGACGAGGCGAAGAACTCGCAGTTGCCGCGCTTGCTGACGAAGAGAAAGGCGTCCAGCGGGTCGGAGCCGACCGGGAGCTCGGTCGTTGCATAGGCGATCCCCTGGGCGCGGAAAAACCGTTCCAGGAGCCTCAGCTTCTCCCCGGCACTCAAGCCCGGGCGCGACAGCTCCCTCCCCTGGGCGCGCACCCTCTCGGAAACGGTCTGGGGGAGCCTCAGGTAGAAGTCACGATCTATCCCCCCTTTCACCTGGATCGCCTCCGAGAGGGTCGACTGCGCCTCGTATTTGATCCGTTTTTCCAGCGGGCGCCGGGCCTGGAATACCACATCGGCCGACTGGGCGTGGCGCACGCCGGAAACCTGGCGCGGTATGTTCAGTGCCAGCAGGTACGGGGAACCGGACGGTTCGGGATAGATCTCCTGGTGGACGGTCTCCCCCGGCTCGGGGCGGAGGTATTGCTCCTGCGGGATCGGCAGCCTGACCCAGGCCTGGTCCTTGAAGCCGTTCAGCACGATGCCGCGCCAGTAGAGCCTTGACTCCGGCACCTTGGGGCAGATGGCGCGGAACGCGGGACTCTTCACCTCGGAGACGCTGGAGGAGCCTCCCGGGCTCACCGTCTCGCTGAATCCTGTGGACTTGGGGGCGCCGCGGTTCAGGAAATCCCAAAGCGGGTACTGGGTCCTCGGCAGTAACACGAAGAGAAAGAGCAGGATCGGCAGAGCGGCAACCGGCATCAAAGATGAGACCGAGAGCACCTTTTTCAATTCGACCCTGGTGAGTGCGATCTCGGGATCGTGGGCGTAGAAGGTGAGTATCACCAGGGAGACGGCGAGCAGCAGCAGCAGGAGCAGCAGGTAGCAGAGAAAGAGTGCCGAGAGGTTGTAAAGGGAAGAAGCCGCCAGGCAGAAAAGCGAGAGGGCAAAGACCTGCAGGTAGTTCCTGCCGCTTTTCTCACCGAGCATCCTTATGGCGAGAAAGACCACCAGAAGATCGGCGGCGACCTGGATCATGTTCTCCATGCTGAAACCGGAGGCGATGTAGAGAAAGAGAACGATGGAGATCGGCGTGAGGACGCGTCCCGAGAGGGCTCCCCCCCTTTTGTACTGATACAGACTGAAGGCGAGCGCCGCCGGGAAGAACCACTTGGCAAAGGGGTCGAGGTAGGGCTGAAGCGGGAGGTAACCGATCAGGGCAACGCAGAGGGAAAGAGCGCTGAGGACGGTCTTAATTCTTACCATAGACGGCAAGCTCCCCCAGCAGTTTCAGCCTGTGCGACCTGGTTGACGCAGGCGCTATGGTACGGTCAGCGAGCTTGAGCCCGACCGGGCGCCCACCCTTGAGGAGGCGGTTCACCAGGAAGGCGCAGTAGGAAAGCCGCTCCTCCAGGTCCTTGCCGGGGATGAGGTCGAGTTCCAGGACGACCGGGTCGATCGCGGTTGCCGTCATCTCCTTCACCTTGAAGACCTCGTGCTTGGCGGAGAGGCGCCAATGGATCAGCTTGAGCGACTCGCCGCCCCGGTAGTCGGAGATCTTCGCCAGTTCCCCGTCGTAGCCTGGTGCCGAAGAGATGTTTACCGCACCGGCATCCGGTTTCCCCCCGGTCAACGGCACGGTCGACGCGCGCGGCGCGGGGAAGACCGGGAAGCTGCCGGAAACCGGGACCGCGGCGAAGCGGACGAAGAAATTGACCGGGAAGGGGGAACTGATCACCGCCCCTGGCACGCCGTGCAGGCCGCGCGCCGGGAAGGCGAGCAGGAGCGAGCCGGTTTCCGGCTTGCCGGGGTCGAGCAGGATGAACGAGGCGGGACTTCCCGAGACAGTAGCTGTGATCAGGAAGGACGGCAGGAACCTTTTTCTGTTCTCGATCCGGATGGAGACCATGGTTTCCAGGCCGGCGTACACCTCATCGGGGCAGCGGACCGAGACCGAGAGCCCGCGGATATTGAGCCAGCCGAGGACCCCGGAGACCGCCATGAAACCGAGCATCGCCGAAACGACCAGAAAGAGGAGGTTGTTCCCCGTGTTGACGGCGGCGACCCCCAAAAGGAGCGTCGAGGCCACGTACAGACCTCCCCCCTTGGTGAGCTTTATATGAGGGGGAGCGGTATCTCTTTTAGTAGTGCGTTTAATATCTGCTCCTTGTCCACCCCTTCCTGCTCGGGCCGGAAGGTCAGGCGGTGGGCGCAGACCATGCGCGCCACCCCCCTCACGTCCTCGGGTACCACGAACGATCTGCCATCCAGGTAGGCCGAGGCCTTGGCCGCATCGACGAGACCAATGCCGCCGCGCGTCGAGATGCCGGTAAGAATCAGCGGGTGGTTACGAGTGGCGGCGATGATGGCATAGACGTAGTCCGTCACCTTCTCCCCGAGGTAGACCTCTCTGCGTACCGCGGAAATCGCGGCGAGCAGGTCGTCCCGTGTCACCATGGCGGGGATATGCAGGATTTCGTCCCTGATGCTGCCGTGCATCAGGATCCCCTTTTCGATTTCCTCCGGGGGGTAGCCGATGCCGGTTTTCATGATGAACCTGTCCATCTGGGATTCGGGAAGCGGGTAGGTGCCGACCTGTTCCACCGGGTTTTGCGTAGCGAGGACCAGGAAGGGGTCGGGAAGCTGGTAGGTCACCCCTTCGACCGTGACACGCCGCTCCTCCATCGCCTCCAGGAGGGCGCTCTGCGTCTTCGGCATGGCGCGGTTGATCTCGTCGATCAGGACGATGTTGTTGAAGATGGGTCCCTTGATGAAGGTAAAGCGTCCCTCGACACGGTCGAAGATGGAGAGGCCGGTGATGTCCGAGGGGAGCAGGTCGCTGGTGCACTGGACCCGGCCGAAGGAGAGCCCGAGCGAGCTGGCGAAGGCGAGCGCCATGGTGGTCTTGCCGAGGCCCGGGATATCCTCCAGGAGGATATGTCCGCCGGTCAGAAGTGCCATGAGGCAGAGCCGGAGCGCCCTCGCCTTCCCCTTCAGGTGAAGTCTGGAGAGGTTATCCAGGACCGCAACCATCTCGTCTCGTTTTGGCAGGGTGTTCAAAGTCCCCTCCTTTGGATCATCGGCAACGACTCAGTATATCAGAAAAGCCGGAAAAGAGAAAAGGGGCCCTCGGTTCGAGAGTCCCTTTTTGTCGAGGCATGAGGTAGAACGATTAATCACGTGGTAGGGACGCATTGCATGCGTCTCGGCACTGTCGGAATCAGCACTGGGACTGGAAGCTTAGACTGTGGATAAAGAGATGCATGAATGCGTCTCTACCCCGGGGAAGCAACCTGTGGCGATCAAGTTCAGCAAGTGAAGCAGTCAGGTTTTCATTGTCAATTGTCAATTGTCAATTGCTTACAGCTGTCCCATGAACTTGTGGGTCTGCGGAATGACCCGCACCTCATTGAGCCGTGCGCTGGCGAGTTCCTGGAACTCCAGGGTCCTCAAGGGAGAGATGGCAATCGTGCCGTCGGGGAGCGTCATCGGTTGCAGGATGAGCGGAATGGCACGGTCGACCCCGGCTATGATCTCGCAGCAGCGCTCGATCTCCCAGTCCTCGGTGCTTTTGTCCGTGACCACCTTGACGTAGACGCTCCTTTGCGAGGCGAGCTCCAGAAAGCGCTGGTGCTCCTTCCAGAGCCCCTGGCACCCCGAGGCGGAGGGGAGCTTGATGTCCATCCCGATGTAGTCCAGATGCGGGATCAGGGGACTGAGGGCGTCGGGAAGCGTGCCGTTGGTCTCCAGGTGGATCGGCAGCAGCTCTCTGAGCTCCGGGAGCCAGCCCAAAAGGTGCTCGCCGTGCAGGAGAGGCTCGCCACCGGTCACGCTGATGGAGTGGTGAATCCTCGGCCAGCCCAGGGTCCAGCTTTCGATGAGCGAGACGACCCGCTCGCAGCTTACCGGGTTCGCCACCGTGAAAAAGTCGCGCCTGCCCGGCGTCAGCTCCAGCTGGCAGCCGGCGGGCGTCTCGGTCATACCGGGGGTGTCGCAGAAGGAGCAGTTCAGG
>DATCHY010000327.1:0-4918 GCA_036508065.1 Geomonas sp.
CCGCTGCGCCGCTCGATCTTGGCGAAGGTGTCCGTCGTCATGATGGCGCTGGCGACCTGGTCCAGGGTGCCGCCGGCAAGCGCGTCCACCAGGGGCTGGATCGCGCCGCGGAAGCGCTCCAGCGGGAGCGCCTGCCCGATCACGCCGGTGGAGGCGATCAGCAGTTCCTCGTCCGGAAGCCCGAGAGCCTCCGCGGTGCGCCTGCCGCAATCAAGGGCGTCCGCCATCCCCTGCTCGCCGGTGCAGGCGTTGGCGTTGCCGCTGTTCACGAGGACGGCGCGGCATCTCCCCTTTCCTGCCCGTTTCCGGGAGATGAGGACCGGTGCCGCCGCAACCTTGTTGGTGGTGAAAACCGCGGCGACGTCGGCGGGGAGGTCGGAGAAGATGAGCGCCAGGTCGAGACGGCCCGGCTTCTTGATGGCGGCCTCCACGGCGGAGAACCGAAAACCTTTTATAGGCATAAAACCTCCTGAAACCGTTCTACGTTCTACGTTCTACGTTCTACGTTCTACGTTCTACGTTCTACGTTCTACGTTCTACGTTAGATTATATGTATCAGGTTAATGGCAGGGACTAGTCCCCAGTCCCTGCCTTCCACCTACTTGCCGCAGCACTTCTTGTACTTCTGCCCGCTGCCGCAGGGGCAGGGATCGTTTCTCCCGACGTTTCTCTTGCTCTTGGCCGGCGCGGAGGGCGCGGGCTCCTCGTGGTCGCCCAGGTTGAAAACCATGCGCTGCTGCTGGCGCTGCTGCTCCACCTCGATCTTCTGCACTTCCTCCTCCTGGGCCACCTGCACCCAGAAGATCTTCTCCACCACCTCTTCCCTGGTCCGCACCATCAGATCCATGAAGAGCTGGTACGCCTCCCTCTTGTACTCCTGCTTCGGGTCCTTCTGGCCGTAGCCGCGCAGGCCGATCCCCTCTTTCAGGTGGTCGATGGAGAGCAGGTGGTCCTTCCACTGGGTGTCGATCACCTGCAGCATGATCACCTTGATCAGGTGGTCCATCAACTCGTCGCCGAACTCGGCGAGCTTCTGGGCGAAACGCTGGCGCCCTCCCCCTCTCAACAGGTCGTCGAAGTTGACCGGGGTGAGCCGGTCCACCGTCTCGGCCGGGAGGTCGAGATGGTAGCCGAACACCTTGTACATCGTGTCCTCGATTCCCTGCCAGTCCCAGTCGCGGGCGGCGACCTTCTCTATGGCAAAGCTCGCCACCAGGTCGGACACGGTGTCGTCCATCATGCCGAGGAAGCTCTCCCGGATCTCGTTGCCGGCCAGGATCTCCTTGCGCTGGGTGTAGATCACCTCGCGCTGCTTGTTCATGACGTCGTCGTACTCGATCAGGTGCTTGCGGATCTCGAAGTTGTGCGCCTCGACCTTCTTCTGGGCGTTCTCTATGGCGCGGGTGATGAGACCGTGGGTGATCGCCTCGCCCTCCTCGATGCCGAGTTTGTCCATGATCATGGAGACCCGCTCCGAGCCGAAGATCCTCAGCAGGTCGTCCTGCAGCGAGAGATAGAAACGGGAGGAACCTGGGTCGCCCTGACGGCCGGAACGGCCGCGCAGCTGGTTGTCGATGCGGCGCGACTCGTGGCGCTCGGTGCCCAGGATATGCAGCCCCCCGAGCCTGACCACCTCGTCGTGCTCGGCCGCGCAGATCGGCTTGTACCTGGCGACCAGGGCATCGAACTGCTTCTGGTGCTCGGCGAGGACCAGCTCCTGCAGCTCCCCGTAGTCGGCCTCGTCCTTCTCTTTCAGGTAGGCGACGACCACCGGGGCTATGCCGGGGAAATCCTGCTCCAGCGTCCGGACCAGCTCCTTTTCCGGGGTGTCGCTGTCGCTTAGCTTCTCGAACGCCTCGATGAACGCTTCGCTCTTCGATTCGGGGGTCCCGCCGAATTCCTGCCTGGCGAGACCGTCGGGATTGCCGCCCAAAAGGATGTCGGTACCGCGTCCCGCCATGTTGGTGGCGATGGTGACCATCCCCTTGCGGCCGGCCTGCGCCACGATCTCCGCCTCGCGCTCGTGCTGCTTCGCGTTCAGCACGAAGTGCGGTATCCCCTGCAGCTTCAAAAGTTCCGAGAGTTCCTCGGACTTCTCGATGGAGATGGTGCCGACCAGGATCGGCTGCCCCTTGGCGTTCAGCTCCTTGATCTCCTCGATGACCGCGTTGAACTTCTCGCGCTCGGTCTTGTAGATCACGTCCGGGAAGTCCGGGCGCAGCAGAACGCGGTTGGTCGGAATCACCACGACTTCCAGCTTGTAGATCTTGTGGAACTCCACCGCCTCTGTGTCAGCCGTGCCGGTCATGCCGGAGAGCGTCGCATACATCCTGAAGTAGTTCTGGAAGGTGATGGTGGCGAGGGTCTGGTTCTCGTTCTCGATCTTCGCCCCCTCCTTCGCCTCGATCGCCTGGTGCAGCCCGTCGGACCAGCGGCGGCCCGGCATGAGCCTCCCGGTGAACTCGTCGACGATGAGCACCTCGTTGTCCCGCACCACGTAGTCCACGTCCCGCTTGAACAGGGCATGGGCGCGCAGCCCCTGCTGGGTGTGGTGCAGGATCTCCATGTTGCGCGGGTCGTAGAGGTTCTCGATCTTGAGGAGCTTCTCGACCTTGAGCACCCCCTCCTCGGTGAGGGTCGCCGACTTGGCCTTTTCGTCCACCGTGAAGTCGCCGGTGTAGGTCTTCCTCTTGCCCGAAAGGGTGTTGGCCTCGACCTCGACCACTTCGCCCTTCTTCAGGAGCGGGATGATCCGGTCGATGATGTAGTATTTGTCCGTGGAGTCCTCGGTCGGCCCCGAGATGATGAGCGGCGTCCTCGCCTCATCGATCAGGATGGAGTCGACCTCGTCCACCACGGCGAAATTGAAGGGGCGCTGCACGTAGTCGGCCAGGTCGAACTTCATGTTGTCCCTGAGGTAGTCGAAGCCGAACTCGTTGTTGGTGCCATAGGTGATGTCGGAGGCGTAGGCCTCGCGGCGCTCGTCGTCGTCCAGGCCGTGCACGATCACCCCGACGGAGAGCCCCAGGAACTTGTGGATGCGTCCCATCCAGTCCGAGTCGCGCTTGGCCAGGTAGTCGTTCACCGTGACCACGTGCACACCCTTGCCGGAGATACCGTTCAGGTAGGAGGGGAGCGTCGCGACCAGGGTTTTTCCCTCGCCGGTCTTCATCTCGGCGATCTTTCCCGAATGCAGCACCATGCCGCCGATCAGCTGAACGTCGAAGTGGCGCATGCCGAGCACCCTGTTGCCCGCCTCGCGGCAGACGGCGAACGCCTCCGGGAGCAGGGCGTCGAGGCTCTCGCCCCGGCCGTAGCGCTCCTTGAAATCAGAGGTTTTCCCCCGGAGCGCTTCATCGGAGAGCTTCACCATCTCGGGTTCCAGCTGGTTTATACGCTCCACGACGGGCCAGAGTCGCTTCAGTTCCCGCTCGTTCTTGCTCCCGACAAACTTCTTTATAAGCGCGCCAAACATCTATAAAATCTCCTTAGCCTCTGAAAAAAAGGATGTAAAAACAGTGTAAGCTACCACAAAAGTGAGAATCGCTCAACAGAAAAGGAGCCGCAAGCCTGTCGCGGTACCGATTGTAACGCCAGGCACGCCGGTTATCAATCCTTCCGGCCAACGCTTTCTTGCAATAATCGGGAGCTCTCCCTATAATGGACGATTACAGGAGAGAAACGTGCCAGCCACCACACCATTCATCGAGACCCTTATTGACAGCCACCTGCCGGTGGATGTCCGCACCCCGCTGGAATACGCGGACGACCATATCCCCGGAGCGGTCAACGTCCCTCTCCTCAGCAACGAGGAGAGGGTGGAGATCGGCACCCTTTACAAGCAGCAGGGGCCGCACGCGGCAAGGGCGCGCGGACTGGAGCTGACGGCGCACCGCTTTCCGGAGCTGGTCAGCACCATCGCCCTGGCAGCCCAGGGGAGGCCGCTTTTGGTCTACTGCTGGCGCGGGGGGTTGAGGAGCAAGACGGTCACCTCCATCCTGGAGCTCACCGGCCACCAGGCGCTGCAGCTCACCGGCGGGTACAAGAGCTTTCGCAACCACGTCTCCGACTATTTCAACCCCTTCACCCCGTCGGCCCCGCTCGTGGTGCTGCACGGCATGACGGGGATCGGCAAGACCACCCTCCTGCAGGGCCTCAAGGAGAAGGGACACCCGGTCGTCGACCTGGAGGGGCTGGCCAGCCACCGGGGCTCGGCCTTCGGGCAGCTTGGGCTTACCCAATCCCTGAGCCAGAAGCGCTTCGAGACCCTGCTCTGGGATGCGCTCAAGAAGGCGCCGGCCGGTCTTCCCATCATCGTGGAAGGGGAGAGCGAGCGGATCGGAAGAGTGTCGCTTCCCGGGGACTTCTACCAGAAGATGGCAGCGGGGATCAGGATCTGGTGCTTTGCGGAACTTGCCACCCGGGTAGGGCGGCTGATCGGGGAGTACGGCCTCCCCGGATACAAGGCCGACATGGCGGACGCGCTGCAGCGGATACGGAAGAAGCTGGGCGGAAAGAGGTGCGACGAATTGGCCGGCAATCTTGAGCGCTGGGAGCTGGAGCCTTTCATGGAGGGGCTGGTCTGCGACTATTACGACAAGGTCTACTACAAGAACCGGGACTGGGAGGGTGATTTCAACCTCAGCATGGAGGATTTTGACCAGGCTGCGCTCGAACTCTCCGCCTTCCTCGACCAGCGGCTCGGCACCGCGTCTAGAGCCGCCTGACCCGATATTTGCACACCAGCTCAACCGGATGGTAGGAAAGTTTTGCCTGTCTGAGCGACAGCTCCCCCAGATCCTGCTCGCGGTTCACGTAACGGCAGTCGGTGAAGAGCAGCCGGCAAAACTCCCGGTCCAGAAGCTGGTAGAGACCCTCCATGAACAGGTCGCCTTTTTCGAAGTGGCACACCGAGGTG
>DATCHY010000328.1:0-5959 GCA_036508065.1 Geomonas sp.
AGGTGGACGCGCTGCAACGGCTTGCCGCGGCCGGCGTGCGGGTCCCGCAGCTGCACTGCTACATCGGGGGAGTCCTCCTGATGGAGCTGATAGCGGACGAGGACGGCAACGCCGCCCCCCGGCTCAACGACATGGAGCTGACGCCGGCCCTCGCCCGTGAGTACCACCGGACCCTGCTGAACCAGATCGTCCTCATGCTTTGCGCGGGCCTGGTGCACGGCGACCTGTCCGAGTACAACGTGCTGGTCGGCAGCGACGGCCCGGTCATCATCGACCTCCCGCAGGCGGTCGACGCCGCGGGGAACAACAACGCCAGCAGGATGCTGGAGCGGGACGTCGACAACATGGCCGCCTACTTCGGCCGCTTCGCCCCTGAACTCCTCACCTCCCAGTTCGGCAAGGAAATCTGGAAACTCTACGCCAGCGGCGCGCTCCATCCCGGGGCAGAGCTGACCGGCCGCTTCGAGCAGAGCGGCAAGAAGGCGGACGTGGGTGGGGTCATGCGCGAGATCGACGCGGCGCGGCGCTGGCACGAAATGCATCTGTGACACGACTCGCAGGTCAGAGGGAAGTTCTACAGGGGCGACGTGAGTGGCCCCGCCTTTGATTCATCCGTGCCACAGAAGAGGGCGCCCCGCCGGGTCGCCCCTACCTTACCAAACCTGAATCCCCCACGACCTCCCGGATAATCAGCAGACCCCCAGCTGGCGCAGCAGCGGCAGCTTATGGATCTGAAACGACTCGATTATCTGGACCAATTCCGCAATATTTTCTTCCTTGGTCTGCAGGACCTCGCCGTTTTTGCTCAGCATGTGATGACTCGCCTCCATCCTCTCCCAGACAAATGACAGCGGCTCGACATTTTCGCTGATCTCGCACAAAAGCAGCAGCCGCTCCAGCCAGTCCACCTTTATCCCGTTTTGCAGTACCGGGGAAGCCAGGAACTGCTTCTCGATATTGTCGATCTGCCGCTCGAGGGTCACGTTGTTCAGCCTCCTGGTGGTCATCAGCGTGTACAGCGCCGGCTCCACCGCCGGCATCACGTACTCGGCGGAAAGGAGCACCATGAGCGCTTCTATCACCCTAGCCTTGCCCAGCACCCCAACGTCAGGGCGCCCCAGCAGTTCATCCACGGATTGAGGTTTCTCCTCCAGGGCAAACAGTATCGGGTCGTACAACTCCCGCTCGAAAAGGACCTCGCCGATGGGAAAGAGCGCCTTGCGCTCCATTCTCGCCTGCGGCACGACCAGGGCAAACAGGGACCTGCCGAAGTGCTCCAGCTGCAGCGCGGGGGTTATCTTCTGACGCCCCCGGGTAAAGACGTCCCTGCGCAGCAGGGGGGCCACCGCGAAATCCTTTACCGTTTCCCGCATCACGCGGTCGGTTACTCCATCCAACACCTGCTGCAGCGGGATGGAGAACCTGAGCATGTCCTGGTTTTCGGCGAAGCTGGCCGAGCCGACGAAGGTGAGCTTGGCCGCGGCAAGGTTGCGCACCACTTCGGAGTGGTAGAACAGGGTCCAGTCGCGGTTGAAGAATTCATGAACGACATAGTTCCTCGGCAGGGTGCAGACGTATTCGAAAAATTCCTTTGCTGACGGATTGGCTTCGAAGAAGGACGCCCCTGACGTCTTGAGCAGTTCCACAAACTGTATGGCGCGTTCGACGCGCTCCTCCAGGGGGCCGGACTGGGTATCGGCGTAGGAAGAGAGCAGTTGCCTGAGAGGCGCGTGGGTGCTCCACCCGGGCAGGCTGTTGTAGCTTAGGTAGACCACTCCTCCCGGCTTCAGTTTGTTGTGCAGGAACTCCGTTACGCGCTGGCGGTTCTCCTGGCCGACCCAGGTGTAGACGCCATGCAGGGTTATGAAATCGAATTGGGGCAGCTCGAGAGCAGCGAGATCGGCGAAGCTCGCCTCCCAGAAGGTGGCGTTGCTGAGGTTGGCCTGACGGGCCAGGCCGCGGGCACCCGCTATGTGCGCCGGGTTGAAATCGATGGCGTGGAACTGTCCTTCCGGGTGGCAGGCGGCAAAAAGGTTGACGGATTCCCCCTGGCCGCACCCGAGGTCGCAGTAGGTGAATCCCTCCTGCAGAGCTATCGGTTGCATGCTCTGCAGCAGCAGGACAAAATTGAGCACCGATGGGCCGAGTTCACGATAGACCCCATGAACGTACTCAATCTCGGTTATATAGCCGTCCTTCCAATCCATGTCTGCCTCGCGTGTTCCTGGTAGTTTCCGTTCGGGAGAATTCACCGCGGCTGAGAGTCCCCTTGGTCCAGGGGAACTCTTCTTCTGCTTCTCAATAGGGGCGTAACTGTGCGCCGCAACCGATATGCCAATGCAGATGCTTGGACGACTGGTAGGCTCCCAGGTTGGTATAGACGCGGCAGGCTCCGAATTGTGCCATGTATTCAGCAGCGATCTGCTTGGCAACTGCAACCAGTTCCAGCAGCAGGTCGTTGTCCGCCTCCTCCAGTGTCAGCAGCGACTCGATGTGCTTCTTGGGGAGCAGCACGATATGATGCTCCCAGAGCGGATTGGTATGGTGAAAGGCGAAAATGCGCTCGTTTTCCCAGTGGACCTGGACATCCTCAAGACCTTTCAAGATCCTGCCGCAGTAAAAATCACAAACCGTCTCCGCCATCCGCATATCCTCCCGCGCCGACCCTCCGGGGGTCGATCACGCCGCCATCCGCACACAAAAAAGAGCCGCTGTCCGGCACCGAGCGGGCGCCTGCGACTCCACGAAACCCGAACCTGCAAGCAAGATAGCACATCTGCAAAAAGACAGCAAAGTACTGCGCATGGCGGGCGATGTCAACGTATCGCGCCTTCCGCAGGTAGGCCGCGACAGCTAAAAACGCAATGGGATGAGACCGGACAATATGTTGGTGGGTATCTGGAACGGCCCTAGCGGGTTGACTTTGTCCTCCAGCTGATCGATCTGGGGCTCCCCGCTGGCGAGCTTGTAGGCGACATGGTGGTTGACGAATACGATGAGCGCCTTGAACCGCCACCCGGTTTCCTGGGTCACGCGCCGGAAATTCAAGGAATCAAGCCAGAAATTGCCTATGCGCTTGGAGTAGGTCCGTTTGGGTTCGAAGACGTAGGCCCGGCATTCCGCCCTGGCCCGCAGACAGGCCTGCAGACCCGAATCGAGTTCCTGGATCGGGATTGCCTGCACGGTCCCGGCTATATCGAGATAGTTGAGCACCTTGAGGTTCGGAGAGGATTTGATGTCGAAACCGAGCCTCTTTAGATCCTCGACCGTGGTCGTACCGACTATTATGCTGTCGAAGGCGGACTTGGCATCGGCATAGTAGAGCCAGGGCGACTCGGAAACCGCCTTTCCGCTCGGCAACAGGGTGCTGCACCCCACCTGCAACATGAGGGCGATGAAGATGATCGGTCGGAGCAGCGGATCCAGACGCATGACGAATGGCCCCCTGTGAGAGTGGTTGCCTGACGGCGCGGCAGTGCTGCTCTATTATAGCGTATTTTTCCCCGATGACAGCCGGGGGGTCAATCGCAGCTGTTGCGGCACGATAGACATGCAAAGTCCATCTCCAGCCGCAATTGGCATGAAAGTCCCTTTGGCAGATGGAGCAGAGGTGCTGAGCGATTAGCTGAAGATCGGCTTCACGCTAGCGGGAATCGGCTGGCCGTTTCTTGCGTGCCTTCAACCCGCAGAGCGGACAGCGTTTTTCGGGAACCGACCGGTTGCAGGACTCGCACCAGTAGGAAAAGATCGCCTCGCCGCGGCACGCAGCACACACCCCCTGCGGTTTCTCACCGCTGCAGCCGCATTCTTTTGTTGTCATGGCGTGCCTCCCGCTGCCGCAACCGTACCGACTACCTGCTCGCAGGCACCATAGCCTGGAGCTTTCCCGTTACAGCATCTTCTTCAGGTACTGCCCGGTATAGGAGCGCTCAACCCGCGCCACCTGCTCCGGCGTGCCGGTCGCGATCACCTCTCCGCCCCGGTCGCCTCCCTCGGGGCCGAGGTCGATGATCCAGTCCGCGGTCTTGATGACGTCCAGGTTGTGCTCGATGACGACGATGGAGTTCCCGGCATCGACCAGCTTCTGCAGCACCTCCAGCAGCTTCGCGATGTCCGCGAAATGCAGCCCCGTGGTCGGCTCGTCCAGGATGTAGATGGTCCGCCCGGTGGCCCGCTTGGAGAGCTCCTTGGCCAGCTTCACCCGCTGCGCCTCCCCGCCCGAGAGGGTGGTGGCGGACTGCCCGAGCTTGATGTAGCCGAGCCCCACCTCCTCCAGGGTCTTCAGCTTCCCCTTGATCCTCGGTATGTGCTCCAGGAACACCAGCGCCTGGGAAACGGTCATGTCCAAAAGATCCGCTATGGAGCGCCCCTTGTAGTGCACCTCCAGGGTTTCCCTGTTGTAGCGCGCCCCCTTGCAGACCTCGCACTGCACGTAGACGTCCGGCAGGAAATGCATCTCGATCTTGATGATGCCGTCACCGGAGCAGGCCTCGCACCTCCCTCCCTTCACGTTGAAGGAGTAGCGACCCGGCTTGTAGCCGCGCATCTTGGACTCAGGGAGCTGGGCGAAAATCTCCCTGATCTCCGTGAAGAGGCTCGTGTAGGTGGCCGGGTTGGAGCGCGGCGTGCGCCCGATCGGCGACTGGTCGATGTTGATCACCTTGTCCAGCGCCTCCAGCCCGTGGATGGCGCGCACCGCGCCCGCCTTCTCCCGGCTCTTGTAGAGCCGCTGGTTCAGCGTCTTATAAAGGGTGTCGATCACCAGCGTCGACTTGCCTGAGCCGGAGACCCCGGTTATGCAGGTCATGACGCCGAGCGGCAGGTCCAGGGTGACGTCCTTCAGGTTGTTCTCGGTGGCCCCCTCGATGGTGAGGAAACGCTCCCCCTTGCGGCGACCCTTGGGGACCGGGATGGAGAGCGCCCCGGAGAGGTAGCGGCCGGTGAGCGAGAGCGGATTCGCCATGATCTCCGCCGGGGTCCCCTGGGCCACCACCTCGCCGCCGTGCACGCCGGCACCGGGACCCATGTCGATGACCCAGTCGGCCTCCATGATGGTCTCCTCGTCGTGCTCCACCACGAGGACCGTGTTGCCGATATCGCGCAGGTGCCGAAGCGTCTGCAGCAGACGGTTGTTGTCGCGCTGGTGCAGGCCGATGGACGGCTCGTCCAGGATGTAGAGGACCCCGACCAGCGAGGATCCTATCTGCGTGGCGAGCCTGATCCGCTGCCCCTCGCCGCCGGAGAGGGTCCCGGAGGCGCGGTCCAGCGAGAGGTAGTCGAGCCCGACGTTCACCAGGAAGTTGAGACGTTCGCGGATCTCCTTCAGGATCCTGCGCGCGATGTCCTCCTCCTTCTCGGACAGGGAGAGGGTGTTGAAGAAGGTCAGGGAGTCCTTGATGGAGAGAGCGGTCACCTGCTGGATGTTCTGGCCGCCCACCCGGACGAAGAGCGCCTCCTTCTTGAGCCTGGCGCCCAGGCAGGAGGGGCAGGGCATGATGTTCATGTACTTCTCCAGCTCCTCGCGCACCTGCTCGCTTTCGCTCTCACGGTGGCGCCGCTCCAGGTTGTTCAGCACCCCCTCGAACGCTTTCTGGTAGTTGTGCCTTTTCCCGCTGTCGTCCTCCCACCAGAAGTCGATCAGCGCGCCGCCCGAGCCGTTGAAGACCACGTCCTTCGCCTTTTGGGGCAGGTTCTTGAACGGAACCCGGATGTCGAACTTGTAGGCCTGGGAGAGCGCCTCCAGGGTCTGATGGTACCAGCCGGAGAAGCGCTTCTCCCAGGGGGCGATCGCCCCGTCCCTGATGGAGATTTCCGGATCGGGCACCACCAGCTCGGCGTCCAGGTACATCCTGGTGCCGAGGCCAGTGCAGTCCGGGCAGGCGCCGTAGGGGTTATTGAAGGAGAACATGCGCGGGGTCATTTCCGGGTAGGAGATGCCGCACTCGATGCAGGCCGAGGA
>DATCHY010000329.1:0-3677 GCA_036508065.1 Geomonas sp.
TGAATCAATCAGTTATTTCCACTGGCACCCTACCAACAAGCAGACGCATAATATTACGGCTATCTTGCGCTCGAAGTGGGGCAGCGGGGTCTCACGGTAGGTAGAGACGCATTGCAATGCGTCTCGCTTCTGCAATCAGCCCTGGCCAGAAGCCGGAGCAGCTATTCCAATCCCCTCGCCTTCGCTGACCCCGGCTCAGCGAAGACCTAAAAAAAGGGGCGGCCTTGCGGCCGCCCCTGGTTTCTTCTCAGCAAATCTGCTATTTCTGCGTCAGCCGGTGCACGCAATCGACCATGTAGATGGCGTTTGCCGGCGGCACGGTCGGGAGTATCCCGTGACCCAGGTTGAAGATGAGACCCGGACGGCCGTCGTTCTCGGCCAGGACCCTCTTCACTTCCCGCTCGATGATCTCATTGGGAGCGAAGAGCACGGTCGGGTCGAGGTTCCCCTGCACCGGCATGTCGCCCAGGATGTCCCTTGCCTTGCCGAGGTTCACGTGCCAGTCGAGACCCATCACGTCGCCGCCGGCCTGCTTGACGATGTCGAGCATGGCGCCCGCACCCTTCACGAAATGGATGACCGGCACGTTGGTGCGGTCCAGGCCGTTGATGAGCCTCTGGGTGTAGGGGAGGACGTAGCGCTCGTAATCAGCCGGGGAGAGCATGCCGCCCCAGGTGTCGAAGATCTGGATCGCCTGCGCGCCTGCCTTGATCTGGGCGTTCAGGTACTCCATGTCCATGGTGGTGATTTTTTCCATGAGAGCCGCGTAGATCTCCGGCTCTGCGTACATCATCTTCTTCAGCGCCGCGAAGTCCTTGGACCCCTTCCCCTCGACCATGTAGCAGGCCAGGGTGAACGGTGCGCCGCCGAAGCCGATGAGCGGCACCTTGGTGGCGAGCTCCTTGCGGAGCAGCTTGATGGTGTCCAGCACGTAGGGAACGTCCCTCTCCATCTTCGGGATCTTGAGCGCTTCCACGTCAGCCATGGTGCGGATCGGGCTTTCGAAGACCGGTCCCGGCACGAAGTCGAGTTTCATCCCCATCGGCTCGATCGGGGTGAGGATATCGGAGAACATGATCGCGGCATCGACGCCGAGAATGTCCACCGGCTGGATGGAGACTTCAGCCGCGAGTTCCGGCGTCTTGCACAGTTCAAGGAAGGTGCATTTGGAACGGACCCGCATGTAATCGGGGAGATAGCGCCCAGCCTGACGCATCAGCCAGACCGGCATTCTGTCAACCGGCTTTCCCCAACAGGCATCTAAAAATCGATTATTCATTGTAATCCTCCCAGTAATAAAATTAGGCCAGGCATCTTGAAAAATATCATTGCTGCATTACAAAAGCCTTAAACAGTATAGTTCTATTTTACCTGTCTATCGCTCATGGAACCTACCCTCACCCTGTACCTCTCCCGGAGGGAGAGGGGACTTTACGGGCGCTCGCCCCATAAGAAGAGAGGGGGGTGTCGATATCTTTACTTCTTATCCTGCTCTTTCTGCATCTTGAGCGGGATGTAGTTGCAGAACGGTTCTTCTTCCATGTAGTCGCCGTGGATCGCATCGGCGCGGGCTCGGCAGCCGCCACAGACGTTCAGATACTCGCACTGCCCGCACTTACCTTTGTAGCTCTTGAAATCCCTCAGGTCCTTGAAGATCTCGGAGTTCTCCCAGAGTTCTTTGAACGGTGTGACTTTCACGTTGCCGGCGGTGCGATGGAAGTAGGAGCAGGGCTTCAGGTTGCCGTGGCAGTCGATGAGGCAGATGGTCTGGGCCGCGATGCAACCTTTGCCGCCGCCGGTGGAGAAGGTCAGTGAACGGCGCTCGAATTTCTCCCCTTCTTCCTTGTTTTTCTGCGGCACGATCCGGTAGTAGTGCGGCGCGCAGGTGGGGCGCATCAGGATGTCGTCTTCCTGCTTCTCCTGGTGGTAGTGCCAATCGAGGATTTCTTCGTAATCTTCCTTGGAGATCAGCTCGCTCATGATGTCCTCGCCGCGGCCGGTCGGGACGATCATGAACATGTACCAGGCGGTGGCTCCCATGGACTTCGCCAGCTTGAAGGTGGCCGCGATGTCGGTCTGGTTCCGCTTGGTGAAGGAGGAGTTGATCAGGAACTTCTGGCCGTGCTTTCTGAAGAGCTCTGCCGCCCGCATCACCCCTTCGAAGGAGCCCGGGCACTGGCGGAAGTTGTCGTGCACCTCGGCGGTGGAGCCGTCCAGGGAAAGCGACACCATCTTGATGTCCGCTTCCTTCATCTTCACGCACACCTCGTCCGTGACCAGGGCGCCGTTAGTCGCCATGCACATCCTCAAACCCAAAGAGGTGCCGTAGCCCGCCAGCTCGAAGATATCCTGCCTCATCAGGGGCTCGCCGCCGGAGAGGACCATGACCGGCTTGGAGTACTCGGAGATCTCCTTCAGGAGCTTCTTCCCCTCTTCGGTGGTGAAATCCCCCTCCGAGGAGGTCAGCTCGGACGAGCAGCGACAGTGGACGCATTTCAGGTTGCAGCGCTGGGTGGTTTCCCAGGCTATCCATTTCGGTACGAACTCTTCGGCCATGACATCTCCAATATGACCTGGATAAAGCGTTAGCATGCGGCGGGGGGCTCAGCGGCTCGGGCAGGGAACGGGAATTCGCACCAAAACGGACTAAAGCTTAAGCGACGATGTACGCTTGGTCACCGTGTCATCCGCCACCATCGGCGCTGACCGGTATCCAGGAGTAGAAAGTTTAAGGGAAACTGTGGAACTTTACTATGAAATGGAAGCCAAACTCAAGCAAAATCGCCCTACTCCGCCATTTTGCGGTTGAAGGTGTAGACGGCGAGCGCGAAGCTAAGCGCGGCACTCAGCACCAGGTTGATCAAATACCCCGGCGGCACGGTCCCCAGGAGCAGGGCATCCCTAGCCCCTTCGAACACCGCGGTGGTCGGGAGCAGCCGTATGAACGGGAGGATGGCGGCCGGGTAGGAGGAGAGCGGAAAGAAGATCCCCGCCATGAAGATGAGCGGCACGATCACCACCGACTGCACCCGGCCGATGTTTTCCGGTTTGTCGATGACGGTCCCGCAGATGGTTCCCAGGCAGGAGAAGATCATGGAGGCGAGCGCGAGGCAGAGCACGTAGGCCGGCAGGTGGCTGTAATCGATGCGAAACGGCGTTAAGAGCAGGATCACCAGGAAGACGACGGCCCCCTTGATGGCGCCTTGGGTGAACCCGGAGAAGATCTTCCCGATGACGATATCGTAGACGGTAACCGGCGTCACCCGGTACTCCTCGATGGTGCGCTGCACCTTGCGGTGGAACCACATGCTCCAGGCGCTCTCGTCAAAGGCGGCGTTCACCGCGGTCATGGATATGAGGCCGGGCGCAATGAAGAGCTGATAGGGGATGCCCCCCACGTCGGATATGTAACCCTTGAGGCCGAAGCCGAAGGCGAGATAGAGGGTGAGCGGATAGGCAACGACCGCGAGGAGCTCGGAGAAGATGCTGCGCTTGAGCACCAGCATGTCCCTGCCCCAGATGGAGAATGCGCCACGAAACATTGGGAACCCTTTTTTTTCGTTCAACGTTCAACGTTCAACGTTCAACGTTAGCAGTAGAGCTGTTGGGGTTGAAAGCTCGGCTGTGGCGCCTCCCTCATCCGCCCCTTCGGGGCACCTTCTCCCGGAGGGAGAAGG
>DATCHY010000330.1:0-3340 GCA_036508065.1 Geomonas sp.
GATCTGCGGCTTGAGATCGGAAATCTCCCAGACGTCGCGCTCGAAGGTGAGCTTTGCCAGGGCGCTCGAGAGCTCGGGCATGAAACTGCGGATCTGGTCCAGTATGGCGCAGGCGCCCCAGACGAACATGCCGCTGTTCCAGTAGAAACGCCCCGTTGCCAGGAACTCCATGGCACGCTCCAGCGCCGGCTTCTCCACAAAGCGGGCGACCTTCGCGGGCGCATCGCCGCAGTTTTCCTGCGCCTCTATGTAACCGTAGCCGGTCTCAGGGCGCGTCGGCGTGATCCCGAGTGTCACCAAGGTGCCGCTTTCGGCAACGGCCCGCCCTTTGCGAAGGGTGTCCCGGAAACGCTCCTCATCCAGGATGTAATGATCGGCCGGAAGTACTGCCATGATACCGTCGGGATCGAAACGCGCGATGATGGAGGCGGCAAGGCCGATCGCCGGTGCGGTGTTCCTGCCGACCGGCTCCTCGATCACGTCTACCGGTGCACCTTTGATGTACTCCAGCTGGCTCCTCGTCTCCGCCGCCTGAAGTGCATTGGTGACGACCAGTATCCGCTTGGGCTGCAGCGGGACCACCCGCTCCACCGTCCTTTGCAGCATCGACTTGCCGCCGAACACTGACATCAACTGCTTCGGCGTGCTCTTCCTGGAAAGCGGCCAGAACCTGGTGCCGGAACCGCCGGCAAGGATGACGATATACATGGGCTCCTCCTCTTGAATTGATTCCATCTGGAAGTCATATGAGGGCGGGGGACATACCTCGATCTGGTCGTTTCTCCCCACCTCTTGTTGTAATCGCTGCCGAAGCACCTACAATATTCGTGTATGATTCGCACCAGGGCGACGCAAAGGGCTCCTCATGAAAAGCCACCAGGGTCATTTCATAAAGCTGATTGGTCTCGCCTCTTTCCTGGAGCAGCAGAAGAACCTGGACCAGAGCCTCTCCATGCTCCTGGAACAGGCCGCCGGCATCATCAAGAGCGATACCTGCTCCATCATGCTCTTCAAGGAGGAAGAGGCGCCGGGGGGATTCAGTTTGAGGATCTTCGCCAAACACGGCGACCTCCCGCCGTGCGCATCCAGGGAGGCGGTCAAGGTCAAGGAAGGGATAGCCGGCCATGTGGCGGTCACCGGGGAACCGCTCCTGGTGGAGAATATCGAGACATCGCCGTTTTTCCAGAAGGCGCGCCGCCCTGAAGCCCCGGACAAGGGCTTTATCTGCGTCCCGATCATGATCAGTGACAAGGTGATCGGGGTGCTCAACATCTCCAACCCGAAGGACGGCCGCAGCTTCACGGCCGCGGATCTGAACCTCGCCGCATTCATCGCGATCCTCACCGGCAAATCGATCCAGGTGATACAGCTGCAGAACCTGCTCCGTTCCCGCTACATCCAGCTGGCAGTCGCCCGCGAGGCAGCTTCGACTCGGCCAGCAGCCTTGGCTGCCGTCAGCCATGATCCGGCACAAATCTCGAAGCTACTCGCCAAATCGTTTTACAAGGAGATGGCGGCGGCAGGTTTCGGATCGGACCACATCGTAGCCGCAGCAACGGAAATCATCTCCCAGCTGAACCAGAACCTCGC
Organism: Geomonas sp.; assembly: GCA_036508065.1. Taxonomy (GTDB): domain Bacteria; phylum Desulfobacterota; class Desulfuromonadia; order Geobacterales; family Geobacteraceae; genus Geomonas. The sequence continues at coordinate 1,591 of DATCHY010000330.1, forward strand.
CAAGCACAAATCCCATACGGAACGGAAGTCGTAACGTCGCAGCTCACCCCCTCCGTTGACCAGGCCGAACCTGATGAACCTCCGATCGACGAACCGCTGCCGGCCGTGCTAGAGCGGGAGAGCGGCGCAAAGTCGACAGGATCCTCCCCGGCAAGGAGATGGCGCCAGAGTTCATGACGCGCCGCAGGCGCAAAAGGGCGGCGATACCGGGGAAGAGGGTCATAAACAGGTCGTTCGTGACGAGAGGAAAGCAGAACCCGGCCAACCGGGGCATGCAGCAAGGCGTGGCACTGCTCCGGGCGAGGTCCGCTAACGCCAGCAACGGCGCGAGAGCCGTGCCGCCAGCGGGACGGGAAACTCCCGGAGCAGGTTGAGTTTCTCAATTAAGCGAGCTTGTCCGCATCGATCTCCACCCGGTCGTAGTCGTCCTGGAACCGGACGATGTCGTCCTCACCAAGATACTCGCCGCTTTGCACTTCGATGATGATGAGAGGTATCACGCCTGGATTCTCCAGCCGGTGATTGGATCCGATCGGTATGAAGGTGGACTCGTTGATGTTGACAATCTTCACGTTCTCCCCGCAGGTCACCCTGGCGGTCCCCGAGACAACAATCCAGTGCTCGCTCCGGTGGTGATGCTTCTGCAGCGACAGGCGCTCGCCGGGTTTAACCTCTATCCGCTTTATCTTGTAGCCGTTATGCTCGTCCAGGACCGTGTAGGTTCCCCAAGGACGCTCTCCGCGCTCCATACTGCCTCCAGAATTTGTTTATTTTGCCGCCCTCAGATCGAGGTAGCGCTTGAGCGCCTCCTGCCATGGCTCGGGGACGAACCCCGTGTCCTCGGCCAATTTGCCGCAGTCGAGAGTCGAGTAGAGCGGCCGCGGCGCCGGGCGACCGAGCTCTTTGGTGCTCATGGGATTGACGGTGATATCCAGACCCGCCAGGCGGAAGATCTCACGGGCGAACCCGTTCCAGGAAACGAAGCCCGAGTTGGCGGCATGGTAGGTGCCGCGGCACCCCTTCTCGATCAGCGCCTTGATGGCGAGCGCCAGGTCATAGGTCCAGGTCGGTGAGCCCACCTGATCGTCCACCACGGCGAGTTCGCTCCGTTCGCCGGCCAGCCGCAGCATGGTCTCAACGAAGTTCTTGCCGGCGTGGCCATAGAGCCACTGGGTCCGCACGATCAGGTGATCCGGATTGAACCTCGCATTCATCTCGCCGGCAAGTTTCGACTCGCCGTAGATGCTAAGCGGTGCGGGAGGGTCGTCCTCGAGGTAAGGAGATTGTTTCCCGCCGTCGAATATGTAGTCCGTGCTCACCTGGACCAGCGTGGCGCCGATCTCCTTGGAAATCATGGCGAGATGGGCGACGCCCTCGCCGTTCACCTGCAGGGCGAGTTCAGTATCCGTCTCGCAGCCGTCCACGTCCGTGTAGGCAGCGGCATTCACAACGACCCTCGGCTTCAGGGTCAGCAGCACCCGCTGAACGGAGCCCAGGTCGGTGATATCGATATCGCCGACATCCACCCCACGCGCGCCGCTGCCGAGGAGTCCCATCAACTCCTGCCCGAGCATCCCTTTGCTACCTACCACCAGTATCATAAAAACCCCCGGAAGATCTTTCTACGTTCTACGTTCTACGTTCTACGTTCTACGTTCTACGTTCTACGTTCTACGTTCTACGTTCTACGTTCTACGTTCTACGTTCTACGTTCTACGTTCTACGTTCTACGTTCTACGTTCTACGTTCT
>DATCHY010000331.1:0-13230 GCA_036508065.1 Geomonas sp.
CAAATCAATCAATATCACGTTTTGGGGCTAAAAACAAATGAGTAATTTCTCAACGTCCCATAGAAAACGCTCTAACTCGTTGATATTTTGCACATACGATATATTATGTAAAGTACGAGACGGGGGTTCCATGATGTGACTTCAGGATGTCTGTGAGATTCGGGGGGCAACCCGACTTGAGGAATTCGAGGGAAAATGGTGCCTGCGGGATGCTGGCCAGTTTGATAAATCAGCGGGATGAATCTTTTTCGTATTTTTACCCTGCTGGAACATTGAATGACGCACTCCGGCAGAATCTCTTCAGCCCCACGGGAATTCACCGGTAATGGAATCCGGAGTTATTCAGCAATCGAAGTCGAAATTTAGCCGGCTATCAAAATCCCAAAATTCAGTTTACTGTGGGAAGCCCAAAAACGCCAGCTGTCGCGATTCAAATTTAACTGGCGCCGGAAGTTGTTTTTTTCACCGGAAATGGTGAGACGAATCTATCCTGCCCTGCAGACCCGCTTCCATGGCCTTTCTTCCGCAGGCCTACCCCTGCACCTGAAGCTAAAGCCCCGCTACAGGTCAAATTTGGAAGCCGCTTTTTTGGGCAATTTACCAGCGCCGACTCTCCAGTGCCCGTACCAACTCGACGACCTTGTCCGCCACGACTGATTCCAGCATCCGGCCTTTTTCGGCAGTCGCCTTGGTCGGGTCACCCCAGACGCCTCCGGGCCAAAAGCTCTGCTTGTCCCGCACCAGTATCCCGGTCGGAAAGCTCGGGTATTCTGAGACGCCGACGCCTTTTACCAGGTGCGGATGCGAGTGCATGATGCGGGAGGTTTCGATCTCGCCGGCATGGCTGTCTCCGGGGGTCTCGATCAGATGCGCGCCTGCCTCCTTGGCAAGATCATACTCGGTGACAACCGCCATGTTGATCTCGGCAATCTCTGCGATCAGTTCCTCGCCGGCGTCCTGGAGCGCCATCCTGTGCGCGCCGCCGGCATGCCCGGTGAGCGCTATGAAATTCCTCATGCCCTGGGCGTGCAGCGAGCGAACGATATCCTTGAGGAGTGCTTTCAAGGTTCCGGTACTGATGGAAATCGTGCCCGGATGGCGCGCTGTCGAACGGCATGAGCCGTAGTGCACCGGAGGCGCAACAAAAAGAGGAATTCTCTCGGCGGCCCGCTTGCCGACCTCATAAGCCTCGATGGTGTCGGTCGAAAGCGGCAGATGGCTGCCGTGCTCCTCGACGGAGCCAAAGGGAATGTACGCGGTACGGCAGATCTTCAACCCTTCCTCAAACTCGGACATGGTCATTTCTTCGACAAGCATGCAATCCCTCCTGGCTTTTTCATTTCATTCCGGCGACCGGTCGGATGCGACCGATTCCGAGATAGATATTCTCATTAGATATACCTAGATTGTCTCGCGTCCAGCATTTCCCTCACCTTTTTCGCGAGCTCGGCGGGTTGCGCCGGCTTGAGAAGGAGGTCGATTCCGTCGACCAGGATCCCCTTGTCCTGGATCAGATCCGCGGTATATCCGGTAAGGAACAGTACTTTCAGCTGCGGCGAACGCTGCCTGAGCGCCTCGCAGACCTGCCGGCCGTTCATCCTCGGCATGATTACATCGAGCAGGGCCAGATCTATTGTTCGCCAGTTCGCTTCGAACATTTCAAGGGCTTCCTCACCGCTTTCGGCCAGAATCACGCTGTAGCCGAAGCTCTTCAGTACCGAATCCACCAGGTGCCGCACCATCGGATCGTCCTCTACGACCAGAATCGTTTCCTGCCCACCGCGCGGCGCCACAGCTGGGGCTTTTTCCGCAGTTTCTTCCGGCGAGGCGGCTGTCAGGGGAAGGTAGATGCTGAACGTGGTCCCCACACCGCATTCACTGACCATCGTGATATAGCCCCCGTGCTGCTTGACGATGCCGTACACGATGGAAAGTCCGAGTCCCGTGCCGCGCCCGGGCGGCTTGGTGGTGAAGAAGGGCTCGAATACTTTCGCCTGCGTCTCGGCGTCCATCCCGGCGCCGTTGTCGGATATGGTGACCAGTGCATACCTTCCCGGCACGCCGTAACCGTGTTGCCGGTAAAACTCCTTGTCGAGCAGAACGGGTTCGGTCCTGATGCAAAGCTCGCCGCCACCCGGCATGGCGTCCCTGGCGTTGGTCGCCAGGTTCATGAGCACCTGTTCGATCTGGCCGCTGTCAGCCAGCACCGGCAGCGGTTCCTCTGCGAAGCCGGTCTGCAGGGTGACGTCTTCGCCGATGATCCGAACCAGAAACCGAGTATGCTTTTGGGCCAGCTCGTTCAGTTCCACCTGCTGAAGCATCATAACCTGTTTCCGGCTGAAGGCAAGCAGGCTCCTGGTCAGGTGGGTCGCACGGTCTGCTGCGTCGAGAATCTGGACCATATGGCTGCGCTTCGGGTCATCCGCCGGTAACGAATGCTGCAGCAACTGGCCAAACCCCATGATGACGGTAAGGATGTTGTTGAAATCGTGGGCGACCCCGCCTGCCAGTTGCCCGATCGCCTCCATTTTTTGTGCCTGGCGCAGCTGCTCCTCGAGCTTTTTTCGCTCGGTCATGCTCTCCGCAAAGGCCATGTAGTGACTGATGACGCCGGAACTGTTCCTGATTGGCGAGATGGTGGCATGCACCCAGTACAGATCGCCGTTTTTCTGCCGGTTGTGGAGTTCGCCAGACCAGACACGCCCAGCGGAGATGGTGCTCCAGAGACTTTTGTAAACCTCGGGCGGGGTCTTGCCCCCCTTCAGCAGGCTGGGGTTGCGTCCGATCATCTCGTCTGACTCGTAGCCGCTTGCCTGGGTGAACTTCGGGTTCACGAATTCGATGGTGCCCGAAGGGTCCGTGATGACGATGGGAACTGGGCTCTGCATGACCGCCTGCGAGAGCTTCAGGAGCTGGTCTTCGGTGAGCTTGCGCTCGGTCGTGTCCTTGAAGATCACCACAGCGCCCACCAAAGCCCCGGCCTCGCGGATCGGCGTGCTGACGTACTCCACGGGGAAGCTGGTGCCGTCCTTGCGCCAGAAGACCTCGTCGTTTACCTGGCGCGTCATCCCGTCACTGAATGCAGCATAAATCGGGCATTCATCCGCGGGGTACGGGGTCCCGTCGCTCCTGGTATGATGCAGCAGGGAGTGCTGACGCTTGCCGAGGAGATCCTCCTGGTACCAGCCGGTCATCTGGGCGGCGGCGGGGTTGGCGAAGGTCACCCTCCCCTCCAGGTCCACGCCATAGATCCCCTCACCCGCGGCGTCGAGGATGAGCTGGAGCTCGCGCCTGGTTTTATCGTGGGCATCCTGCGCCAGCCTGCGCTCGGTGATGTCTTGGACCGTCTGGATTACGGCGACCAGACCGCCCTGGCTGTCGCGAATGGGCGCGGCGTTCAGCGTGACGTAATGTCCGATCCCGTGCTGGTCCCGGAACCAGCCCTCGGTCTGCACCCCTTCGGGAGTCAGACCGGAATGGGTGTGGCTCTCGTAATAGTCCGGGAGGACGTCGAGATTCCCGTCCACGAGAAGATCCGCCAGGAGCGGGCGTTCCTGGTCATAAAAAACCCTCCAGAGCTGATCCGAGCCGAGCAGGCCGGCAGCATCGATCCCAGTCAGCATCTCACAGGCCCGGTTCCAGATGATGACCCGGTGCTTGTCGTCCAAAACGAAGGTCGGCAGGACGGAATTCTGCACCAGGCTTTCCGCGAACTCCTTTTGCGCCGCCAGAGCGGACGCGGCGCGTTTGCGGTCCGTGATGTCCAGCATGGCCCCGATCACCCCGCCGTGCGCTTCGTCGGCGCCAGGAATGGCTGTCTTGAAAAAAACAACACTGCGGCGACTGCCGTCAGCCCAATCCGCCTCGCTCTCGTAAATCTGCATGTCGGTTTCCAGCAGCAGGTCCTGGTCTGCCTGGTGATAAATTCCGGCCAGATGGATCGGTGCTATATCGAAAACCGTCTTGCCAATCAGCTGCTGTTTGGAAAAACCTGATGATTCCTCAAAGGCCTTGTTGCAGCCGAGGTATTTACCCTGGGTATCCTTGTAGAAGACAGGTATGGGGATGGAATCGATCAGCATCTGCGAGAAATCAAGCTGTTTCTTGAGTCCCTTCTTCTGCCCATCCAGTTCCTCCAACAGCAGATTGAACGCATCACCCAGCGTGCCGATCTCGTCACGCGCCTCTATCCTCACCCGTGTTTGGGTACTGTTGCCGAGAGTCAGCTCCCGTATCTGCCGGGTGAAGGAGATAAGCGGGGCGGTCAGATATTTCATGGAAAGCCAGACGACCAGAAAGGAGGCCAGGAATACGGTCAGAAGCGCCATCAGCAGATGACGTTGCGTCCGGTACACCGGTGCGTAGGCCTCGGATTGCGGAAAGTTGCTGGCAAGGATCCAGCCTGTGGATTTCAGCCTCTTGAAGGAACTGATCGCGTGAAGGTGTCGTGAGGTGACGGTCTCGCCGGTCCCCTCGAACCCGGAAATCGCCTTGTCGTACAGCAGATTTGCGCCGGGGGGGATGTCCTGCGTGAAGACGCGATCCCGGTCCTTGTGGACTATCATGGTACGGGAACTGTTGTACAGGTAGAGATACCCCCGCTCCCCCAGCTTGATCGAGGCCAGTTTGGTGAGAAAGTTGTTCTTGGCCAGATCGAGGCTTCCCCCGAGAATTGCTATGATGGCCCCCTGCTCGTCGAATACCGGGGCCGTGAACATGACGATGGGGTGCTTGTGTGCCTGAGCGGAGAGAAACGGCTCGGATATCTGGGCGCGTCGGGTCGCCAGCGTTTTTTTCAGGTAGTCGCGATGGGAAAAGTTCTTGCCTAGCAGGTCCGGCTTCGAGTGATTTCCTGACAGCAGGGTCCCCTCTGGGGAAAAGAGGAAAAGGCCGTTGTCGAACATCGCCAAGGTGTCGGGCCGGTCGGCAAAAAATTTACGGAGGCGGGCGGGGTCTTTCAGGACGGCCCGGTCCATGGTGCTGGCGGCGGCCACCAACTCGTTCTGGGTCAAGAGCAGTTTGTCGTCAACCTGTTCGGCCAGTACCGAGACCATGGTGAACTGCTGGCTGGAGATCATCGCTTTAATCTGGTCGACGAAATACACCTGGGCGGAAAAGGCCAGTATCGATAACAGGACGGCCGTCAGCAGGGAAACTGCCACGGTCATCTTGGTTTTAAGGCTCAAAGCGGTCAAAGTTAACCCCATAAAGAATGTCCACCCGCTGCACTAAAGTGCACATTCATAGTTTCAAATTGTAGTCCGCCCGCCGAATTCCGATAATTATCAATCAGACGGCAGTTCCACACAAACATTTATGACCATATGATTTATGTGGCCAATCTGTCTATTTAAATAATATTTTTCATCCTGGTCTGAATTCGTTAATAAACCGCGCCTTATTGTGTCTGGAACCGATCACCGGCCTGCGGATGAGTCATTTATTTTCCTGAACGGGCTGATTGTCATTCCAGAACAAATATAAGTTGCCAAAAGTGCCGGCCGTATATAAAATATCGGATTATAAAGATTTAGATAGAATTTTCTTAGTGATTGCCAATCCGGCAGATCGGTCGAATAAACAGCGGAGTAACAGAACAGATGCTCGAAATAGGCAAGTACAACCGACTTGAAGTAAAAAAACTCAGCGCAATAGGCGCCTACCTTGTATCGGAATTGGGCGACATCCTGATGCCGACCAAATACGTCCCCGAAGGACTCAAACCGGGCGAGCACGTCAAGGTGTTCGTCTACCTGGATTCGGAGGACCGGCTTCTTGCCACCACGCTCATCCCGAAGGCCCAGGTGGGCGATTTCGCCATCATGGAGGTGAAGGATACCAGCAGCGTCGGTGCCTTTCTCGACTGGGGCCTGGAAAAGGACCTGCTGGTTCCCTTCAGCGAGCAGCCCCGCCCCATGCAAAAGGGAGAAAAATACCTGGTGCGGGTTTACCTGGACCGCTCCGACCGTATCGCAGCATCGGCCAAAATCGGCAAGTATTTGGAAACGCGGAATATCAACCTGAAGGTGGGGGAAGAGGTGCAACTCACCTTCTACGAGTTCGGCGACCTGGGCGCCAAGGTGGTCATCAACGGGCGCTTCGCCGGGCTGCTGTTCAAGAGCGAACTGTTCGGAAGCTATGAAGTCGGCACGACCGCCAAGGGGTTCGTAGCCAAGATCCGCGCGGACGGCAAGATCGACGTGACCCTCAGAAGGGGCGGCGCTCAGGATGTCGTCGGCGGCAAGGAGTCTTTCCTGAAGGTGTTGCGCGAGCGTGGCGGCTTTCTTCCGGTCGGCGACAAGAGTTCGCCGCAGCAAATTTCCGAGCTGTTCAAGATGAGCAAGAAGAGTTTCAAGACGGTGATCGGCAACCTGTACAAGGAAAGGGTCATCGAGATCACGAAGGAAGGGGTAAAGCTGCGCTGACGCCCCCTCCCCTCCCCCGCTTCACGGACCTGAGCGGCACGGATCTGCGTGCCGCCGGGTTCGCATTCCGCAATGATCCCTCCCGCAGTTACTATCTATAAGAGCAATCTTCAGCCCATAAAACAAATTTGCACGTGGAGACGCATTGGATGCGCCTCCGTCTTGACAAGGTGCATCCTGCATTGCCCAGGCAAGAGAGACGCATGCAATGCGTCTCTACCATCATCGGTCACAACGACCTTCAGACAATTTGTGGGGGAATTACCCGGTTTCTGGCAGGAGGAATTTCAAGCTTTAGCAAAGATGACGTAGGTGGGCATCCTGTTCATTCTTGTGATAGACATCGAAAAAAATCACGCTGTGGTCGCTTACTCCGTTGCAGCTTCCGCAATGTTCTCTCAGTTTCTTTGCCTTTCGGCACTGTTTGCACCAGTTGTAGATCAGGCGGTAATCACTGCGGCCGACATACTTCTTGAGTCGCCCCTGGTAGACGCCATGCATGGTGCCGTCGGAGTCTGCCGGAGAGACCAGGAGCCTGTCGATGACCTGAAGGATGTGGTTGTGCCCTTCGGGATCGCGATGCCGGATTTTGTCAAGTTTGGCGCTGAACGAATCTGTCGGGTGGTAGGTGTAACTTTCCATGGCCCCACCTTTTCCTTCCGGTTTGCCGGGCGGACCAAGGCCCGCACTACCCATCTGCGACGATGATTCCGTGGGACGATTCGGCAGGGGGCGGACCTCGTGTTCGCCCCCTGCCTCTTCATCCCCTGCGCCCTTTCTCCGGTTCAACGGGCCAAGGCCGGCCCCTGCGATGGCAGCGGGCTACCTGCGGTTGCCGAGCAGCCTCAGCATGATCAGGAAAGACGAAGTCGAGGTAGAGCGTTAGAGCGCCAAGAATGGCCCCCTTGGGACCCACGTCGCCCTGGTTTTTGATCTTCTGCGTGTCGTATGCGGTGAGGCCGGTGAAGACGATGACGCCGCAGAAGCTCACGATCCAGTAGATCATGGAACTGTGCAGGAAGATGTTGACGACGGAGGCAATCACCACCCCCACTAACCCCATGAAGAGAAAGCTCCCCCACGAGGTGAGGTCGCTCTTGGTCAGATAGCCGTACAGGCTCATGGCTCCGAACATCCCGGAGGTGACCAGAAAGGTCGAGGCGATCGACGACGAGGTGTAGGCGACGAAGATGGTCGACATGGTGAGACCGTTCAGGGCGGCATAGGCCAAAAACAGCAGGCTTGCTGTCGATGCGCTGATCCTGTTAATGGCCCCGCTGATGGTGAAGACAAGGCCCAGTTCACCGAAGACGAGGGCGTAGAACAGGATCCTGTTGCCAAGTATTGCCTGCAGCAGCGCAGGCGACGAGACAGTCAACAGCGACACGAATGCAGTCAGAGCAAGCCCGCCACCCATCCAGGCATAGACTCCCCTCATTACGCCATTTCGTACATTCACAACGGTAGTGTAGTTCGTTTGGTACCTATCCATATCCTCTCCTCTTTGATCTATGAGCTATTCTGTTGATGCGTCGAGGTGAGTATACTAGAAACAATGATACAATGTACAGCAGCTTGAGACGGCCTGGCAAGAGTCAGTACAACTGGCCCTGTCCCTGGCAGCGGCCTGTATCTAAACATCCATCCATATCTGGTTGCTTATTTCTGCCGCGCCCGTTCGTACTGGACCGGCCAGGGCAGTTCGACGCCCAGGGACTTCGCGGCGTGAAGCGGCCAGTAAGGGTCCCTCAGCATCTCGCGGGCCAGGAATACCGCATCGGCCAGACCGGTGGCGATGATCTGCTCGGCCTGGGCCGGGTCGGTGATGAATCCGACTGCTCCGGTGGCCATTCCCGTTTCCAGCCGGATGGCGCTGGCGAAAGGGGTCTGAAAGCCCGGGCCGAAGGGTGGTTGGGCCTCGGGAACCAGGCCGCCGCTCGAGCAGTCGATGAGGTCTATGCCGATCGCCTTCAGCTGCCTGGCCAGTTCCACCGACTGCTCAAGGTCCCAGCCCCCATCCATCCAGTCGGAGGCGGAAATGCGCACGAATACCGGGAGGTGTTCCGGCCAGGTGTCGCGCACGACTTTAGCCACCCGAAGCGGGAAGCGCATCCGGTTCTCCAGAGTTCCGCCCAATTCATCGCTGCGATGGTTGGTAAGCGGCGAGAGGAACTCATGCAGCAGGTAGCCATGCGCCATGTGGACCTCGACAACCTCGAAACCGGCCTCGGCGCTTCGGCGTGCCGCCGAGGCGAACTGCCCGAGGATGATCTCCAGGTCCTGCGCGGTCGCTTCGCGCGGCGTCGCATGACCGGGCTCGTAGGGAAGCGGACTCGGCGCGATGGTCTGCCAGCCGCGATTTATTGCATCGAGCGGCCCGCTCCCCTTCCAGGGGAGGTCGGTTGATGCCTTGCGGCCGGCATGTGCCAGTTGGATGGCGGGGACCGCTCCCTGCTCGCGGATGAAGCGGGCGATGGGGGCGAACGCCTTGGCCTGGTCGCCGTTCCAGATGCCGCTGTCATCAGGGCTGATCCGGCCTTGCGGGGTGACCGCGGTTGCCTCCACCATGACGAGGCCCGCCCCGCCTACGGCACGACTGCCCAAATGGACCAGATGCCAGTCAGAAGGCATGCCGTCCCGGCTGGAATACTGGCACATGGGAGAGACGAAGATGCGGTTCCTGACGTTCAGTTCACGAAGTGTCAGGGGAGAAAACAGACGACTCATGGCAACCTCCGGTGTGTGAATCTGGGGCTAGTCCCCAGCCCCTAGCCCCTGTTTCTCGTGCTGGCAGGCGGGACAGAAAAAGGTCGAGCGGTTACCCAGGCGGCCGCGCTGGATGGCGCCGCCGCAGTTCCGGCAGGGCTCGCCTTCGCGGTCATAGACAAAAAGGCTCTGCGCGAAGTAGGCAAGCCTGTCCCCCTCCCGGGTAAAGTCCATGGTGGAGTGGCCGGTGGCGATGGAGGTGGAGAGTGTTTCCTTGATCGCGCCGGCAAGCTTGCGGCAATCGTCACGAGAGAGGCTGCCTGCCAGCCTGGCCGGCAACAGGCCGCAGCGGAACAGTGACTCCGCGGCATAGATGTTCCCCACACCCGCCACGACGGCGCTGTCCATGATGAAGCGCTGCACGGCGACCTTCCTCCCGCGGCTCCTCTGGTACAGGTAGTCGCCGGAGAAAGCGTCGGTCAGGGGCTCGGGTCCGATGCCGGCCAGCAACTTATGCTGCAGGGGATCGGAAACAGTCCAGTGGATGGAGCCGAAGCGGCGCACGTCGTTCAGACGGAGGATGATGCCGGAGCTGAAAAGGATGTCAAAATGATCGTGCGGGCCGGGCGCCCGGACGCCGGGGACTAGGCGCAGATGCCCGGTCATGCCGAGATGCACCAGGAGCGAACCGGCGCTGCAGCTGAGTATCAGGTATTTGCCGCGCCGTTCGATCGATTGTATTTTTTGACCGGTGAGGATGCCGGCCAGTTCGGGCGGGACCAGCGAGCGCAGCTTGGCGCTATGGACGGAAACGCCGGCAACCGCTTTGCCGATCAGGTGTCTGGAGATGCCGAGACGGGTTACCTCCACTTCGGGCAATTCAGGCATCAGCTACTCCTTGAGAAAAAAGGCCCGGGCAATACGATGAGCCACCTTCCTGTACTTCACCCAATGGGGACCGGTACACAGACATTCTCGGCTGAATTTGCCTCTGCGCCGCAGGTGAAGCAGATGACTGTCGGCTTGTCGGTAATATGTGCTATCTCAACGGTCAAACCCTGGCTCTTCAGCATGCAGATATGGCCGGTGTGCTTGGCACCGCAACTACAGGTCGTCGTGGTTTCCATCTGATTCACCTCGCGAGTTTAGAATAACCAACCTCTTCTTTACTACTTAGTACCTCATCGCGTCAACAGTAGTCAACCAGATAAATTCAAACCTCCTCGCACACCTTCTCAAGGTGTCCGCACCTACCGTTGAGCGTCAATGTCCAGGGTTTCAGCAAACAGCATAGTGCGGTCGGTATCTTGTCACCAATTGCCCGGCAACGATACCATCCATCCCCTGCCCTGTCCACCGGAGGGACCGGACAGGCAGGAAATACCCGTTTCAGCCGGAGGCAAACCCCGTGCTCGTTCAAATAAAATCGCAACTATTCTGCAAACTTCAGGGGAAAGGCAATTGCAAACAGTCAGAAGCCTCACCACAGAGGGCACAGAGGAACACAGAGGAAATCTTGAAACAAGCTGAATATCGCCAATCTTCCACTGTTCGAGTTCCTCCCCCTTCAAGGGGGAGGTCAGGAGGGGGAGGGGGTTTTTAGCGTGAAGGGGCCGGTTATCGACAGTGCAAGCTGCAATAATCACTTTACCATGTAGGTGCTAAACAGTTAACTTTTCGACAAACACGCACTCTGGATCATGGCATGACTATGTCGCCACACGCTGAGAGATAGCGTCGCTAAAGCGGATGCAAAATCCTTGTCAGCAGACTTCCCTCCAGCCAGTGCCGTCCGGTACGCTGACTTAGGCCATCTTCTGGCTATGGCAAAGCCGCAACATCCAGCTGTCACAGAAGAAATTAGAGATTGCTCAAAAAAATCCATTGCCATGCATGGCATTCATGTGTACTATTTAGAAAATATTTTAATAATAAAACGCCAAGCTTCAGCCGGGACAGTTACAGGAAAGGTCTCGGGAGATGGACATCTATTCAATGCGGTAGCGCACAAGAAAAAGGCCGACGGGATTTTGGGGGGGGTGAAATGGACCGATGGCGGGCAGTTCAAACGAATAAGGGCCACCTGCTTGAGTGGCCGGTCCCTTCAAGGCGTCGCTCCGGCGGGTCCATGGCCGCTGCCAAGGAGATCTCGCCAGAGAACTTTCTGCAGTCCACGGCACCTTACGAGCTTATCTTCCACAACCTTTTCAGCAGGGCTGTTGTTGGGCTGTACCAGGCTGACGCGTTCGGCTTATGCCTTGGCGACGACCGTCCGATGTGCGGGCACGGCACTGCAGCCGCTCCAGTGGTCGCAGTGCATCCGGAGGACCGTGAGTCCGTGGCCTGTAAATGGGCAGAGGCCATGGCCTCTGGACTCGAATGGTCACAGGAATACCGGTGTCTCACGGAAGCAGGAAAGCTTGCCTGGATGCACGGCACGGTCAGGCAGCTCAGGGATGGAAACGGCGCAGTTATTGGTTATCTCGGCTGCAACCTCGACACCACGGCTCGAAAGGAGGCGCTGGAGGAGCTCACGCGGAGCGAGGGTCGCGTTCACCAGGCAATGGAGGCGGCAAGCGCCGGGCTTTGGGACCTGGACGTCCAGACGGATCACTGTTATTTCAGCCCGTACTGTTTCGAGATGCTCGGATACCAGCCGGACAAGTTGCGCTGCGACATGGAGGAGTGGATCAGCATCATGCACCCCCAAGACATCGAGAATGCCCGGCGGGTTAAACATGACTGCATCGGGAACGGGGCGCCGAGCTTCGAACTCGAATTCCGCATGAAGACAAATGAGGGGGATTGGCGCTGGTTTCTCTGCCGGGGCAACTCAACCGGCAGGGACGCTCAGGGAAAGGCGCTCAGGCTGGTGGGAACCGTCGTGGACATCAGCGAAAGAAAGCTGATGGAGCATATGCTGCGCATGAAGCACGATCTCATGAACCTGATCGCCACGACCAGCCCGGTCGGCATCATCTTCGTTGAGCGCGACGGCCGGATCGGCTTCGCCAACCCGCGCGCCGAAGAGATCCTCGGAATACCAAAGGAAGAGATACTGCGCCGCGGGTACAATTCGCCCATGTGGCAGATAACCAGCCACGACGGCAAGCCGTGCGCCGAAAGAGAGCTGCCGTTGCGCGAGGTGCTGGAAACGGGTCAGACGCTATGGAATGCCTGCTTTGCCATCAAGCGCCCGGACGGGCGGCGGGCGCTCCTTTCCATGAACGCGGCGCCCTTTCTCAACCTGGAAGGTCAGGTAGGCGGCACGGTGGTAACCCTGGAAGACGTCACCGAGCGCAAGCAGCATGAGCAGGTGCTGGCGGACAGCGACTGGCTCCTGCGCGAAACCCAAAGAATCGCACAGCTGGGGACCTACGTTTTGGACCTGCCCAACGACACTTGGACCTGCTCAAGCAAGCTGTCCGAGATCCTCGGTATGGACGAAAGCATCACCCCCAACCTGATGGGGCACGTCGAGGTCGTCCATCCGGATTTCCGGAGACAGTTCATCGACAACTACCTGGCTTCGATCGTGAAATCGAATCATTTCGAGATGGAATACAAGGTCGTCCGGGGCAGCGACGGGACCGAGCGCTGGGTCGCCGAATTCTGCGAAATGAACCATGACGACGCGGGCAACGTCACCCGGGTGATCGGAACGGTCCAGGACATCACGGAGCGCAAGGCTGCCGAAGAGGCGATACGCCAGCTCAACGACGAACTGGACCTCCGGGTGATACAGCGGACCTCCCAACTCGATGCGGCCAAGAAAGAGATTGAGTCCTTCAGCTACTCGGTCTCACACGACCTGAGAGCCCCTCTGCGGCACATCAACAGTTACAGCGCCATGCTGATCGAGGATTTCGGAAAAACGCTCCCCGGGGAGGCGAGATTCTATCTGGACCGCATTTGCGCGGCGAGCAGCAGGATGGGGAAACTGATCGACGACCTGCTGAGGCTGACCCAGGTGGGCCGGACCGGCATGAAACGGGAAAGCTTCGACATCAGCCTGTTGGCCCAGGAGGTTGCCGACATGCTGCGGGAGGCCGAACCCGCCTGCACGGCCAGCTTCGAGATCACGGAGGGCCTCTGGGCC
>DATCHY010000332.1:0-2235 GCA_036508065.1 Geomonas sp.
GTTCATGACCGCCATGGGGTAGGCTTCCAGCAGCACCGGCGTGATGATCCGCATGAACCCGGCCATCGCCACCAGTTCCACCTCGAATTCGCGCAGGGTCGCCACCAGCGCGGCGTCGTAGGCCTCTCTCCCGGCATGGGCGTGGTGGTCGAGATGGAGCGCCGGTATCCCGGCGCTCTTGGCTCTTTCCAATGCGTAGGCGTCGGACTTGTTGCTGATGACGCAAACCACGCGCGCCGGCAATGCTCCGCGTGCACAGGCATCGAGGATGGATTGGAGGTTGGTGCCGCTGCCCGAAACGAGTACGCCTATGTTGAGTTTTTTATCCATGGCTGGCTGCTGGCAGGCTCTAGACGAGCTCCACGCACTCCTTGCCGGCTTCGCACTTGACGACTTCGCCGATGTGGAAGGCGGTCTCGTTGAGGCCCGAGAGCCTGATCAGGATGTCGTCGGCCTCGCGCTCCGGCACGATGATCACCATGCCGATACCGCAGTTGAAGGTCCTGAACATCTCGGTTTCGTCGATGTTGCCACCGCGCTGGATGATCTGGAAAATCTCGGGGATCTCCCAGCTGTCCTTCCGGACCACGGCCTTGCAGCCGTTGGGAAGCACGCGGGGGATGTTTTCCAGCAGGCCGCCACCGGTGATATGCGCAATGCCGCTCACGTTGAAGTCTCTGAGCAGGTTCATGATGGAACGAACGTAGATGCGTGTCGGGGTGAGGAGCTCGTCGGCAACCGTCTTGCCGAGCCCGGGAATCTCGTCGTTGATGCCGAGTCCCATCAGCTCGATAATCACCTTGCGGGCCAGGGAGTAGCCGTTGCTGTGCAGACCGCTGGAGCTGAGCCCGATCAGATGGTTACCCACGGTGATGGACGAGCCATCGATGATCTTCTCGCGCTCGACGACGCCTACCGCGAAGCCCGCCATGTCGTACTCTTCGCCGGTGTAAAATCCTGGCATCTCCGCCGTCTCGCCGCCGATCAGCGCGCAACCGGCCTGGATGCAGCCGTCCGAGACCCCCTTGATGATGGAGGCTCCTTTGGCTGGGTCGAGCTTTGCCGTTGCCAGGTAATCGAGGAAGAAAAGCGGTTCGGCGCCCTGCACGATGATGTCGTTCACGCACATCGCGACCAGGTCGATTCCTATGGTGTCGTGGCGGTCAGCCATGAAGGCGACTTTCAGCTTGGTGCCGACTCCGTCGGTGCCCGAGACCAGGACTGGGTGCTTGTATTTCCCCATGTTCAGCGAGAACAAGCCGCCGAAACCACCGATGTCGGCCAATACCTCGGGCCGTGAAGTGGCCTTCACCAGTGGCTTGATCATCTTGACAAACGTATTGCCCGCATCTATGTCAACGCCGGCGTCTTTGTATGTGATTTTAGTCTCGTCCAAGGGAAAACCTCCGATAAATTAAAGGAGAAATCTAACGCATATCCCTCGAAAAGTCAAAGCGAAAAAAATGTTTACTTCCCCTTGGGGTTTGCTTATCATGCGCTTCAGTGCCTGATCATGATGCGAAAATAACCGTCCGTCCCATGTGCGAGCAGGACCTTGAGGCCGTGCTGGCCATCGAGGCAGCCTCTTTTTCTCCTCCCTGGACCAGAGGTCATTTCCTCGATGAAATGCGATCGCCCTTCGGGTTCCCGCTGGTGGCGCAGGCTCCTGACGGCGGCGTTGCCGGCTATCTCTGCCTGAAGATGGTGCTGGACGAGGCCGAGATCCTGGACGTTGCCGTGAGCGGCTCCCTGCGCGGCAGGGGGATCGGGCGGATCCTGATGGAGAGCGCCCTGGACTTCTGCCGGGCCCGCGGGACCGCGCTGCTCTGTCTGGAGGTGCGGGTCGGCAACGACGCGGCGATCACCCTTTACCACCGGCTCGGCTTCCGTGAGACCGGCCGGCGCAAGCGCTATTACGAAAATGGCGAGGATGCCATCCTGATGGATTATACCTTTGAGAAACAAGTAGAGGAGCGCGATGCAGTTTAAATCAATGGTTGTCTCAAACGTGGAGGTCTCGCCCTGTTATTACAGGATGAGGATGACGGCTCCACTGGATCTGCTGCAGGCCCTTCCCGGGCAGTTCCTGATGCTCAAGGTTAACGACGCCATAGATCCCCTGCTGCGTCGCCCCTTCGGCTTTTTCGACGCCGGCAGCTTCTCGCCCGAGTACTCCGGGTCCGGGATCCAGGCCTATGCCGAGATCCTCTACAAGGTGGTGGGGAAGGGGACCCG
>DATCHY010000333.1:0-3749 GCA_036508065.1 Geomonas sp.
GGCCTCGCGCTACGGCAAGGGGGAGGGCGACGACTACCTGAACTGCCCCCTGGACGAGGAGCAGTACCACGCCTTCGTGACCGAGCTGCTGAACGCCGAGAAGGTGGAGCCGAAGAGTTTCGAGAAGGTGGTACACTTCGAGGGGTGCATGCCGATCGAGGAGATGGCGAGCCGCGGGCCTGAGACGCTGCGCTTCGGGCCGATGAAGCCGGTCGGTCTGGTCGATCCCCGGGTGGGGGTCGAGCCGCATGCGGTGATCCAGCTGCGCCAGGAGAACCGCGAGGCGACCATGTACAACCTGGTCGGCTTCCAGACCAAGCTCACCTGGCCGGAACAAAAGCGGATCTTCCGGATGATTCCCGGGCTGGAGCAGGCGGAGTTCGTCCGGCTCGGCTCCATGCACCGCAACACCTT
Source organism: Geomonas sp. (assembly GCA_036508065.1). Classification (GTDB taxonomy): domain Bacteria; phylum Desulfobacterota; class Desulfuromonadia; order Geobacterales; family Geobacteraceae; genus Geomonas. Next base: position 415 of record DATCHY010000333.1, read on the forward strand.
CATCAACGCGCCGAGGCTTCTGGATGCGACCTGCCAGCTGAAGAGCGATCCGAGGATTCTCTTCGCCGGGCAGATCACCGGCGTCGAGGGGTACGTGGAATCCGCCTCCAGCGGATTCCTGGCCGGCGTGAACGCCGCGCGCCTTGCCAAGGGCGAGCCGCTGACGGTTCCGCCTCCCGAGACGGCGATCGGCGCGCTGGCGGCCCACATCACCAATACCGGGGCGGCTCACTTCCAGCCGATGAACGTGAACTACGGCCTCTTCCCGGCCCTTCCCGGCCGCGTCAAGAAGAAGGAAAAGCGGGGGATTTTGGCGCAGCGCGGCCTGCTCGCACTGGAGCAGTGGCAATTAAAATTGTGAATGGTGAATGGTGAATGGTAACAAAGAGAACCAGGAAATCAGCGTCGTTGGGCGCCTCTTCTCCCTGGAGGCGCTGGTCCTCCTGATGGGGGCGGTCTCTCTGATCTACGGCCTGGCCACGGCCCGGCTGGCAAACATCATCATCGGCGTGCTGGTACTTGTGGCCGCGCTCCTTCTGGCCCGCATCTGGCGCCGGGGGCGGCTCAAATAGCCATGCAAATAACGCCCTGCATAGGAGAACAGCAATGAACAGCATCCCAATCGTGCTTGCCTCGGCCTCGCCCAGGCGCAGCGAACTTCTGGAATCCGCCGGAATCAGGTTCCGGGTAGCACCCGCCGATATCTGCGAGGATCCGTTTCCGGACGAGAATCCGGTGGACCACGTGCTGCGTCTTGCCGAGGAGAAGGCACGAGCTGCCGCGGCTGCCACTGAGGGGAGATTCTTCCTGGGCGCCGACACCATCGTTCTTTGCGACGGCGAAATCATGGGAAAGCCAAAGGATGCCGCGGACGCCGAGCGGATGCTGAAGAAGCTCTCCGGCGTGCCGCACGAGGTGGTGACCGGCTTCGCCGTCTACGACCGGGAGCGCGATGGCGCCATGTGCGAGGCGGTGCGGACCAAGGTCTTTTTCAAGCAGCTGCGCGACGAGGAAATATCTAGCTACATCGCGACCGGATGCCCCTTCGACAAGGCGGGAGGGTACGCCATTCAGGGAGGGGCCGCGCACATGGTGCAGAGGATCGACGGCTCCTACACGAACGTGGTCGGTCTCCCCTTGTGCGAGGTGGTGGAAACGCTCAGGCGGATGGGTGCTTTTGCTTGAAAAGGGGGCTTAGGTGCCGATAGCTGAGAATCACACGATGATCCGGCAGCGCATCGCCGATGCTGCACTGCGGGCCGGGCGCGATCCCGCTGCCGTGCGCCTGGTGGCGGTTTCCAAGACCAAGCCGGCTGCGGCAATCGCCGAGGCCTTGGATTGCGGGCAGCTGATCTTCGGCGAGAACTACGTCCAGGAACTGGTCGCCAAGGCGGCCGAGCTGCCGGCGGGGGTCTGCTGGCATTTCATCGGAAACCTGCAGGGCAACAAGGTGCGCCAGATCGCGGGCCTGGTCGACATGATACATTCGGTGGACAGGATCTCGCTCGCCCGGGAGATCGACCGCCAATGGGGCGCGCTCGGCAAGACCTGCGACATCCTTATCGAGGTGAACCTCGCGAGCGAGGCGACCAAGGGCGGGACCAGCAGGCAAGCGCTTCTCGACCTGGTGACCGAGGTGGCGGGTCTACCCCATCTGCGTATCAAGGGGCTCATGACCATGCCACCGTTCTTCGACGATCCCGAGGCTGCGCGCCCCTATTTCAGGGCGCTTAAGGGACTGGCCGGGGAGGTCGAGGCGGCGGGCATCGCAGGGGTGGAGATGGGTGAGCTTTCCATGGGGATGTCGGGTGATTTCGAGGTGGCGATAGCCGAGGGCGCGACCCTGGTCCGGGTCGGCTCAGCACTGTTTGGCGAGAGGGAATACCAGAGGCGTTGAGTCGTTAAGTCGTTAAGCCGTTAAGTCGTTGAGTCGTCGGTAAGGTTGTGTAGAGACGCATTGCATGCGTCTTCCGCCTTGCCTTTTTATATCCGGCAGAAACGTAAAGAGGATGCATGGAGCAGCGGCAAAAACAGATATCTAAACTAAGGCGCCCTTTCGTCATCTCGGGAGCCGCTGTCGGTGCGTCTCTCACCTGCTGGTACCTCTACAACAATTTCGGCAGGGTGACGCTGGTACCGGATCCGATCTGGACCCGGTTCGTCAATATCGCCCTGATCATGTTTTCCTCGATCTACGTCGCCAACCTGCTGCGGCTTCTGGTGGAATTCATCATGCGCAGGAAGGGTCACTCCTGATCCCGCACCCTCGAAAAGACGGCTGCCAGAAATCCGTGCCGCAGCACCCGAATGTTCCGCTTCAGCCAACTCCCTCAGTAACTCCTGCTCCTTCTCCAGAGACAACAATTCGGCCTCACTAAAAGTACCATACATCCTCGGCACCATGATGACGGTCGTGGTAAGGGACATTGGGAGCGGGTTCGCTCGCTGGAGCGTCCTCCCGGACGCGGAACGCCCGGCAATCCCTTTGGAAAAATTAAGTTGTAAGCGCACCTGCTTCATGCTAACGCTTGTTGGTTACGATTACAGTTTTACGGAGAACAGCATGATCCATCTGTCCAATATCACCAAGCAGCACGGCTCGCAGGTTCTTTTCCGCGAGGCGAGCTTTCAGATCCTCCCCGGTACCAGGTCCGGCCTGGTCGGCCCCAACGGCGCGGGAAAAACCTCGCTCTTTCGCATCATCACCGGAGAGGAGGAGGTGGACGCGGGAGAAATCTCCCTCGCCAAGAAGACCACCATCGGCTATTTCTCCCAGGACGTGGGCGACATGGCGGGGCGCTCGGCCCTCGACGAGGTGATGGCGGTATCGGCCGAAACGGTGCGGCTCGCGGGGGAACTCAAGCGGATGGAGGAACAGATGGGCCTCCCGATGTCGGACGCAGACATGGAGGGGTTACTGTCGCGCTACGGGACCGCCATGGAGGAGTTCGAGCACCGGGGCGGCTACGACCTCGACTCGCGCGCCCAGGAGGTGCTGACCGGGCTCGGCATCGGCCCCGACCGGTTCCATAACCCGGTCGAATCCTTCAGCGGCGGCTGGCGCATGCGCGTGGCGCTGGCGGGCATCCTCACCCTGCAGCCCGACGTGCTCCTTCTGGACGAGCCGACCAACCACCTGGACGTTGAGTCGATCATCTGGCTGGAGGAGTGGATCGCCACCGAGTTCAAGGGCGCGCTCCTGATGACGAGCCATGACCGCGATTTCATGAACCGCGTGGTGACCCGGATTATCGAGGTGGCGAACAAGACGGTCACCACCTACGGCGGCAACTACGACTTTTACGAGCGCGAGCGCGACATCCGCCGCGAACAGC
>DATCHY010000334.1:0-2828 GCA_036508065.1 Geomonas sp.
CCCGTTCTTGTAGGGGCACCCCCTGCGGTCGCCTTTCTTCCCGGGGGATCTGGCTATTCCGGTACACTCTCTATTCGGCGCAGCAGGAGAGCCGCTCCAGGTCCCGGCGGAAACCCTGGGCGCACAGCTTCAACCCTTCCCCCATGGAGGGGTAGACGTGCAGCGTCTCGGCAAGCTGCGCCACGGTCAGGCGGAAGCGGACCGCGAGTGCCGCCTCGTTGATGACGTCCGCCCCCCGGTGCAGGGAGAGATGCACGCCGAGTATCCTGCCGGAGCCCTTCTCTGCGACGATCTTGATCGCCCCCCTGAGCTCGCCGGTGACGTGGGCCTTCGGTATCGCCGATGCGGGGATGGTGTGGCAGGTCACGTCGAAACCGGCCTGGCGCGCCGCAGCCTCTCCGTAACCGACGGTCCCCACTTCCGGGTCGGTGAAGATCGCCATCGGGATGCTGTTGTAGTCGAGCGCGCAGCGGCAGCCGGCATCCAGCATGTTGTCCACGGCAGCAATCCCCTCGCGCGCCCCGACCGTCGCAATCTGCATCCCACCGGTCACGTCCCCGGCGGCCCAGATCCCCGGGGCGGAGCTGCGCAGCTCCCGGTCGACCTTGATGAAGCCCCTGTCGTCCAGGAGGACTCCTGCCTGCTCCATTCCGATCCCGCTGCTCGCTGGCGCGGTGCCGACCGCGAGGAGTATCCGCTCCGAGACGAAGTGCCGGGCCACCCCGTCGACCTGCGCCTCCACCCGGGTCATCCCCTCATGGGCCGAAACGGAGCAGATGGTGGCGTTCACCACGATCTCCATTCCCTCCGCCTCGAGCGCATCCCGCAGGGCCTGTACCGGCTCCGCTTCAACTGCCGGGAGCAGGCGATCGCCGTGCTCGAGGATCGTGACCCGCACCCCGAGCCGGCTGAACATCTGCCCCAGTTCCAGGGCGATCACCCCGCCGCCGACGACCGTGAGGGATGCGGGAGGGGTCTTCATGAGCAGGGCGCTCTTGCTGGTCAGGTACGGGACCTGCTCCAGCCCGGCGATGGCGGGGATGCGCGGGTACCCCCCGGTGGCGATCAGGAACCGGTTCCCCTTGAGGATCCTTTCCCCGACCTGGATGGTGTCGGGCGCGAGGAATCTGGCGTCCCCCTTGAGAAGCGTCAACCCCGGCACCTTGTTCAGCACGTCGAGGTACTTGGTCTGCCGCAGTTGCCCGACCACGGCAAACTTGTGGGCATCGAGCCGGGGGAATTCCAGCGCGCCGGCGCGGGTCCCGAGGCCGAGCCGCGCGCCGAGTTCCGCCTGGTGGCGAAACAGCGCCGCGTGGATCAGCGTCTTGCTCGGAATGCACCCCCAGTTGATGCAGGTGCCTCCGAGGACGCTCTTTTCTATCATGATGGGCCGGGCGCCCTTCGCCTGCGCCCGAAGCGCCGCGGCAAAGGCGGTGGAGCCCGAGCCGAGTATGATGATTTCCGGTCCCTCATCCATAGCAAATTCTCCCATGAGCCTTTCCCCCCAACAGTTTACCTCGAAGCCCTCGACCGGTAAACAGAAGAATTCTCCGGCTTTCCCCGGAGCGGCCGTCGACGCAGGGAGGAGGGGGTGGGTCCCTGCCGGGCCGTGACGGCCGGGGAGTCAGGTGGGGGCGGCTCCCCTCGCCCGGCAGCGGCCGGAAAGCGGCCTCCGGAGCGCTGCCGGGCACGTGCGCGGCGGCAAAGTCCCGGTTTTTAACAAATTGGCGGGCAATAATCCTTGACACGGGTGGGAAACAATTGTAATCTGGCGAGCCTAACTCTACGGATACAGTATACTTTTTTACCTTTGATCTGGCACCACTTGAAATCATAATTTATGGAGGCGGCGTGTTGACATTTCAGGAGCTGATTCTCTCCCTGCAGGGGTACTGGGCAGGGCAGGGGTGCGTGATCCAGCAACCATATGATACCGAAAAAGGGGCGGGGACTTTCAACCCCGCCACCTTCCTGCGCGTGCTCGGACCCGAGCCGTGGAAGGTGGCATACGTGGAGCCCTCCCGGCGCCCCACGGACGGCCGCTACGGCGAGAACCCGAACCGGTTGCAGCACTACTACCAGTTCCAGGTGATCATGAAGCCGTCCCCCATGAACATCCTCGACCTCTACCTCGACTCGCTGCGCGCCTTCGGCATCGACCCGGCCAAGCACGACATCCGCTTCGTCGAGGACGACTGGGAATCCCCGACGCTCGGCGCCTGGGGCCTCGGTTGGGAGGTCTGGCTGGACGGGATGGAGATCACCCAGTTCACCTACTTCCAGCAGGCAGGCGGCATCGACCTGAAGCCGGTATCCTCCGAGATCACCTACGGCTGCGAGCGGATCGCCATGTACCTGCAGGGGGTCGACAACGTCTACGACCTGGAGTGGGCCAAGGGGATCCGCTACGGCGACATCCACCACGAAAGCGAGGTGGAGTTCTCCACCTACAACTTCGAGGAGGCCGACGTCGACATGCTCCTGACGCTCTTCAAGATGTACGAGAAGGAGTGCGTGCGGCTGGTCGCCAAGGGGCTGGTGCTGCCGGCCTACGACTACGTCATGAAATGTTCCCACACCTTCAACCTTCTGGACGCCCGCGGCGCCATCTCGGTGACTGAGCGCGCCTCCTACATCGGCAAGGTTCGCAACGTGGCGAGGCTGTGCGCCGAGGGGTACCTGCAGATGCGCGAGCGGCTCGGCTTTCCGCTTTTAAAAGGAGGCCGCTAATGGCTAAGGATCTTTTCCTGGAGATCGGGTGTGAGGAAATTCCGGCCGGCTTCGTCCCGAAGGCGATGGCCGACATGGAACAGCTCATGAGACGCGAG
>DATCHY010000335.1:0-3716 GCA_036508065.1 Geomonas sp.
TACGCTCTCCCTTGGCAGGGTCTCGCCGATCGATGCGGCTCCCGCCTCCGATTGCAGGCTTTAGAAAGAGTGCTATAACGTAGAGGATGAATTCGCTTTCCTACATCGCCAGCTGCGGCATCGCGGCACTCGTCATCTCCGGCAGTCTCGCCAGCCGGGCCGAAGCAACCATCTCGCCCTTCGCACATCCCCCGCCTTCCTATCTGCTGCAGGTGAACGGGCGGACCTACCGGGAAAAAGGTCCCGACATCAGGAGGGCTCCCGCGAGCCTGACCAAAATCATGACCGCCCTCATCGTCATGGAGCATTGCCGCATGGATGAGGTGGTAACGGTGAGCCGCGGCGCCTCCCGGGAGACCGGCAGCAGAATCGGCCTCAGGCGCGGAGACCGCTTGACGGTCCGGGATCTCCTCGCCGCCACGCTCATCGCCTCGGCAAACGACGCAGCCCGCGCCCTGGCCGATCACGCGGCCGGCAACCAGCAGGCCTTCGTCAAGCAGATGAACGAGCGGGCACGAAGCCTGAAGCTGCACAATACGCGCTTTACCAACGCCTGCGGCCATGACCATGCGGGGCTTTATTCGACCGCCAATGATCTAGCCATCCTCGCGGACCGGGCGCTGCGCATCCCGCTCTTCGCCGACTTGGTGGCCCGGCGCGCCATGCGCATCGCGACGGTGAAGGGAGGCCGCTCCTTTGGGCTTAGGAACAAGAACCGCCTGATCGGACGATACCCAGGGGCCCTCGGAGTTAAGACCGGCACCACCCCGAACGCCGGCCAGTGCCTGGTAGCAGTGGCTGAGCGCGGCGACACCAAGGTGTTCCTCGTCATCATGCAGGCAAAGAACCGATGGCGGACAGCCCCCGCCATGCTCGATGCGGGTTTTGCCGCGAGCTCCACGGCGAAACGTCCGTAGATCATCTATTTTTGCAAGTTTCGGTCATGGAATTGAGAGACCTTCCAAAGGGACCTTATGTCGCTCCGTCGCTATTGCACCTCTTACTCCCGAAAACTTTTCCTGCTCGCCTCCATACTGTCCCTGGCACCGGTTACGGCCTGCCACGCGGCTGAAATCCGACTCGGGGAGATCAAGCTTCCGCCCGGTTTCGCCATCGAAGTATTCGCCCGGGACATTCCCGGCGCCCGTTCCATGACGCTCGGGGCCAAGGGAACGGTGTTCGTCGGCACCCGCGGGGAAGGCAAGGTCTATGCGGTGCAGCACGGAGGAAGTCCCAAGGTCGAGGTGATCACCCTGGCCAAAGGGCTCAAGGAGCCAAACGGCGTGGCGTTTCGGGGCGGCGCGCTCTACGTCGCCGAAGTGAGCCGGGTAATTCGCTTCGACGATATCGAGAACCGCCTCGCCAACCCGCCCCGGCCGGTGCTGATCAACGACAGTTTCCCCCGTGAAACGCACCACGGTTGGAAATTCATCCGCTTCGGACCGGACGGCAAGCTGTACGTCCCGGTCGGGGCCCCCTGCAACGTCTGCGATTCGAAGGACCCGCGTTTTGCCTCCATCATGCGTATGGCTCCGGACGGTAAAAATCTGGAGATTTTCGCCCGCGGCGTGCGCAACACGGTCGGCTTCGACTGGCATCCAGTCACTCGCGAGCTCTGGTTTACCGACAACGGCCGCGACTGGATGGGGGACGACAAGCCTCCTGACGAGTTGAACCGGGCCGCAACCCCTGGCCTGCACTTCGGCTTTCCCTACTGGCACGGCCGGGACCTTCCCGATCCGCAATACGGCGGGGAGATGAAGAAAACGGAGTTCGTCCCACCCGAGGTCGAGCTTCCCGCCCACGTGGCCTCGCTTGGCATGCGCTTTTATACCGGCGCCATGTTTCCCGCCGAGTACCGTAACCAGATCTTCATCGCAGAGCACGGCTCATGGAACCGGAGCGTCCCGAACGGCTACCGGATTTCGCTGGTCCAGCTGGAGGGAAGCAAAGCAGGTTCCTACCGGGTGTTCGCCGAGGCATGGCTCTCTGGGGGAAACGCCTGGGGCCGCCCGGTGGATCTGCAGGTGATGCCGGATGGCAGCCTTCTGGTTTCCGATGACAAGGCCGGCGCCATCTACCGGATCAGCTACCGGAAATAATCCCCTGCGCCCCGGGGGGTGACCATCTCGGCTCACATCTGTTTTCGCGGGCAACAATGTCTTCTCCCCCCCCGCACACTTTTCTTGCCGGCCATTGCCCATACCCGGAGGATGAACATGTGGCGCGTCCTTTGTTTCCTGCTGACTCTCCAGCTGACTCTCCTGTTACCAATACCCCCCTGCCTTGCCCAGGCGTCTGACGGCTGTCCGGAGCTCCCCCTTTCAAGCGCTAAAAAGCGGGTGACAGCCCTGCGGGAAGAGATCCGCTACCACAACGACCTCTATTATCGCAAGCTGCACCCGACGCTAAGCGACGCGCAGTATGACAGCCTCTTTGCCGAGCTGGTCCGGCTGGAGCAATGCTTCCCCGCGCTTGCCGCTGCCGATTCGCCGACCGGCACGGTCAGTAGCGACTCCGGTTCAGACGTACCGACCCTTCGGCATGATCGCCCGATGCAAAGCATCTCCTCGTCGACAGGTCCTGAGGCGGTCGAAGCGCTGCTGCGCAGGGCGGCGGCAGGAGGGACCCCGCCGAGGCTGCTGGTCCAGCCCAAGGTGGACGGGTTGCCGGTGGAATTGATCTACTTGTCCGGCCGGCTGGTCTCGGCAGCAACGCGCGGGGACGGGCGCTAAGGCGAGGACGTGATCCCGCGGGTCAGGAAGATCACGGGAGTCCCGCAGCTGCTGTCCGGCGGCTTCCCGGCGCGGGTGGCGGTGCGAGGTGAGGTCTATGCGGAGCTGGGGCATCTCCCGGTAGCCACCGGTGGCGGCGCCAAGCGGTACGCCACTGCGCGCCATCTCGCCGCGGGAGCCCTGAAGTCGCAGGCCCCCGGCCCGCTCGCCCTGGACGCCCTGCGACTGTTCCCCTTCGAGCTGGTCAATGCCGCAGAGAGCATGGGCGTCACCTCTGACCTGGCGGCGCTCGGAAAACTGGCCGAATGGGGGTTCCCGGTGCGGCTCGACCTGACCTGGCAGGCCGAAAAGCTCGACCAGATCCGAGCCAGATATAGGGAGTGCCTTGCCAACCGCGGGCGGCACACGTTTGCCGCAGACGGGATCGTGGTGAAGGTCGATGACCTTGCCCTGCGCCGCAGGCTTGGGCAAGGAACCAGGGCGCCCTTCTGGGCCGCGGCCTGGAAATTCCCGCCGGCAACGGCTTCGACGCTGGTGCGCGCCATCCGCTGGCAGGTCGGCCGCACCGGGCGCCGCACACCCGTTGCCGAAGTCGAGGCGGTCAACGTCGGCGGCGTCCGGGTCAGCCGCGTTTCCCTGCACAACGCGCAGACGCTGGCCCGGCTCGGGATCAGCGCGGGAGATCGGGTCGTGATCGGGCTCGTCGCCGACATCATACCTCAGGTGCTGGAGGTGCAAAGGGAGGAGAACCATACCGACGGCGCGCCCGCCCAGCCGGAGCTACCCCCGATTGACGCCTGCCTGCAGGATGCGCCCGGCTGTAGAGCCCAGTTCCTGGCAAGGGCGGTGCATTTCGTCTCCAAGGGCGGGCTCAACATCTCCGGGCTCGGACGGGGACGAATGCAGATGCTGGTTGAAGCCGGACTGGTCCGCGACCTGCCGTCCCTGTTCCGGCTCAAGCCCCATGAAGTCGCCGCCGTT
>DATCHY010000336.1:0-3104 GCA_036508065.1 Geomonas sp.
CGACTACGACACCTCGGACCGCCTCTACTTCGAGCCGCTCACCCTCGAAGACGTGCTGAACATCGTCGACGTGGAGAAGCCGTTCGGCGTCATCGTGCAGTTCGGCGGCCAGACGCCGCTGAAGCTCGCAGTCGCCCTGGAAAAGGCGGGCGTGCCGATCATCGGCACCTCCCCGGACGCCATCGACCGCGCCGAGGACCGGGAGCGCTTCCAGGAGATGCTGCAGAAGCTGTCGCTGCGCCAGCCCGAAAACGGCACGGCTCGCTCCTTCGAGGAGGCGGAGATCGTCGCTGCCCGGATCGGCTACCCGGTCGTCGTGCGTCCCTCCTACGTCCTGGGCGGGCGCGCCATGGAGATCGTCTACGACGATGAGAACCTGCGCCGCTACATGCTCACGGCAGTGCTGGTCTCGCCCGAGCATCCGATCCTGATCGACAAGTTCCTCGACGAGGCGATCGAGATCGACGTCGACGCCCTGTGCGACGGGACGACCGCCGTCATCGGCGGCATCATGGAGCACATCGAGGAGGCGGGGATCCATTCCGGCGACTCGGCCTGCTCGCTCCCTCCCTACTCCATCTCCAAGGAGATCGCCGACGAGATCAGGCGCCAGACCAAGGTGATGGCGCTGGAATTGAACGTGAAGGGGCTCATGAACGTGCAGTTCGCCGTCAAGGGGGAGGACATCTACATCATCGAGGTGAACCCGCGTGCCTCGCGCACCTCGCCCTTCGTCTCGAAGGCGACCGGCCGGCCGCTGGCCAAGATCGCGGCCCGGGTCATGGCAGGCAAGACCCTGGCCGAGCTCGGCATCATCGATGAGATCGTGCCGACCCATATCTCGGTGAAGGAGTCGGTGTTCCCCTTCGCCAAGTTCCCGGGCGTCGATACCATCCTCGGCCCCGAGATGAAGTCGACCGGCGAGGTGATGGGGATCGGGAAGACCTTCGCCGAGGCCTTTGCCAAGGCCCAGTTGGGAGCCGGCGTCAAGCTTCCTTCCAGCGGAAAGGTGTTCATCAGCGTGAAGGACGGCGACAAAAAACATATTGTCAGCACTGCAAAAAGGCTGTATGATCAAGGCTTCGAACTGGTTGCCACGCGCGGTACCGCAACCTATCTGCAGGAAAAAGGGATAGTGGTGCAGGTCGTGAACAAGGTACTCGAAGGGCGACCACACATCGTTGACGCGATCAAGAACAACGAGATCTGCATGGTAATCAACACCACCCACGGTGCCCAGGCCGTGGCTGACTCCTTCTCGATCCGCAGGAACACCTTGATCAACAACGTAGCCTATTATACGACGATCTCAGGCGCACGCGCTGCGGTGGACGGCATCATCGCCACCTCGCAGTCGAAGTTGGAGGTGACGTCGATCCAGGAATACCTGAAGTAGAGAGTCTGACCAGGGAACGCGAAACAATGCGTTCCCTTTCCTTAATTAAAATGCCAATCTACGGGGGGGCCAACCAGGCCCCCTTACAAGTTCATCAAGGAGCAGAGATCGATGTCACAAACCTTACCGTTGACCAAGGAGAGTTACGAGTTTCTCCAGGAGGATCTGAAACGCCTGATTAAGGAAGAGCGCCCCAAGGTTATCCAGGACATTGCCGAGGCGAGGGCGCACGGCGATCTTTCCGAGAATGCCGAGTACGACGCGGCCAAGAACCGCCAGGGTTTCATCGAGGGGCGCATCATAGAACTGGGCGACAAGCTGGCGCGCGCCTACGTGGTCGACCTTTCCAACCTCAAGCCGGACAAGGTAGTTTTCGGCGCGACGGTGACAGTCTACGACACGGCGACCGAGGAAGAGATTACCTACAAGATCGTCGGCGAGGACGAGGCTGATATCAAGCTGCTCAAGATCTCCTGCACCTCACCGGTCGGCAAGGCGCTGATTGGCCACAAGCTGGACGACACCGTGAAAGTGACGGTCCCTGCGGGGACCAAAGAGTACGAGGTCATGGAGATCCGGTACGAGTAGAGAACTAGGGACTAGGGACGCAACAACTTAACGACTCAACCACTCAACGTTTCAACAAACAGGAGATTCATATGAGCCAGGTAACCAAGGATATGACATTTGCAGCAGTGATGAGGATGCACCCGGACGTAGTCAAGGTTCTCGGCAAGTACAACCTAGGCTGCATCGGCTGCATGGGCGCACAGCAGGAGTCCCTGGAGCAGGGGTGCGCCGCCCACGGCATCAACGTCGAGGAGATCCTCACCGACATCAACGCGCTTTTCTAGCAGACCGTTTGCTGCCGGGCGCAGTTTCCGCTGCGCCCGGCACTCTCGCCTTTCCTCCCATGCCGATCATCACGCTTTCCCCAGACGGGACCATTCCGCTTCCCCAGGAACTCATGGATTCACTCGCGCTTCGCCCGGGCGATCCCCTCTGCGTCGAGCTCGTCGACGGCACCCTCCGCATCTCCTTGCAGCAGCCAGCCAAAGAAACCATAGCCGCGAAGAACTCCGCGAAAGCCACGAAAGCCGCAGCTGCCAAAACTCCGGCAACTCCCGCCCGCGAGGAGCTTAAGACCCCGATCCGTTTCATCAAAGGGGTGGGGCCAAAGCTTGCCGAAGCCCTGGCCAGGAAGGGGATCGCCACGGTCGAGGACGCCCTGTACCTGCTGCCGAACCGCTACGAGGACCGCCGGGAATTGAAGGAGATCGCCAGGCTGCGTCCCGGTGGCACCGAAGCGTTCTTCGCCACCGTGGTCTCCGCCGAGCCGCAGACCACAAAGGGGGGAAGGGGCTACTTCGAGGCGATCGTGCGCGACGAGACCGGAAGCCTCACGCTCAAGTGGTTCCATTTCCACCCGGTCTACATGAAGAAGAACTGGTTTGCCGGAAGGCGCGGCATCTTCATCGGCGAGGTGGCGCAGTTCGGCCTGCAGCGCGAGATGCACCATCCGGAGGTGGAGTGGGCGGCGGACGGGGAGGATATCGCCCAGGTGATGGCTCGCGACCCCGACAACTTCGGCAGGATCCTTCCAGTTTACCCGCTGACCGAGGGGGTGAGCCAGAAGCTGATGCGCCGCATCATGCGCGACACGGTGCAGCTTTTCAGCCGCTTTGTCACGGGTGCGCTTCCCGAAGAG
>DATCHY010000337.1:0-4744 GCA_036508065.1 Geomonas sp.
GATTCAAGTCATCCGGATTATCTACCACTTCTGCACCCTGCTGTAAAGGCAAAAACCCGAAAACAGTTGACTTTCCAAGAGGATTCCATTAAGTTACCGGAAAGCTTTTGGCCAGCTGGGGGAGTTCGCAAGAACTGAGACAGGCGCAGCCTGAGACCCTTTGAACCTGATCCGGGTAAGACCGGCGTAGGGAAGCGGCGCGCACTCCGACCTGCATAATTCTGGAGCCGTGACCTTCCCCGTCGCGGCTTTTTCATTTAAACCTGAAAACATTTGGCCACAAAGAAGCACAAAAGGCACAAAAACAGGCTCAAGTCTTTTACAATAAAAAAACGTCATCACCGAGCTGGATTAAACCTTCGCAAGGAAAAGGCCTTTTTTTGTGCATTTTGTGCCTTTTTGTGGCAAAGGGCTTTGGGTTCTGTTTTTTCTCCGTCTCTTTTTGGTTCATTGAATCGGCTTTACATCTAAAAGGAAAACCGTTGCTGAAGCTCGTGGTTGACCATAGCGGAAAAGGGAAGCAGATCGGCGGGCTCTACCTGATCACGGACCAGGGAGACCGCCTCCTGGAGCGCGTGCGCGAGGCCCTCCAGGGAGGCGTCAGCGTCCTGCAGTACCGGGACAAGGTGCGCAACTTCCAGGAGCGCATGACCCTCGGCGGGGAGCTGAAGCTCCTCTGCGCCGGGTTCCAAGTCAGCTTCATCGTGAACGACGACCTGGAACTCGCGGCCGCGCTCGACGCCGACGGCCTGCACCTGGGGCAGGAGGACGGCAACCCGGCCCAGGCCCGCGCGGCGCTCGGCCCCAAGAAGATCATAGGCATATCGACCCACTCCCTTGAAGAGGCCCTCGCGGCGCAGGCGGCGGGCGCCGACTATGTCGGCTTCGGCGCCATCTACCCGACCAGCAGCAAGGAGGTGCCTGCCACCCAGGGCCCGGAGGGGCTCGCCCTCGTGAAGGGCGCGCTTGAGATCCCGGTCGTGGCGATCGGCGGCATCACCAGGGACAACGCCGGCGCGCTCATCGACTGCGGGGCGGACGCGGTCGCCGTCATCTCGTCGGTGCTGTCGGCACGCTCTCCCGGCCTTGCGGCCAACGAACTGGCGCTTCTCTTCAACAGGCGCTGTGCGCGCCCCCGGGGAGCCGTCCTGACGGTCGCCGGCAGCGACTCGGGAGGGGGAGCGGGGATCCAGGGGGACCTGAAGACCATCGCCCTCCTGGGAAGCTACGGCGCCTCCGCGATCACGGCCCTGACCGCCCAGAACACCAGGGGGGTCTCCTCCATCCACCCGGTCCCGCCGGCCTTCCTCGCCGAGCAGATCGACGCGGTCCTCTCGGATATCCCGATCGACGTGGTGAAGGTCGGCATGCTCTTCTCGCCCGAGAACACGGCGATCCTCTCCGACAGGCTCACGGCCTACCGGATCAGGATGATCGTCCTCGACCCGGTGATGAGCGCCAAGGGGGGGGTGGCACTTTTGGAGGACGAGGCGCTCGCGGTGCTGAAAAGGCGGCTCATCCCGCTTTGCTACCTCCTCACCCCGAACATCCCGGAGGCGGAACGGCTCACAGGCCTCACCATAACCGACCAGGCAGGGATGGAACTGGCGGCCCGGGCGCTGCATCTCATGGGAGCCAGGAACGTGCTGGTCAAGGGGGGGCACCTGACCGAAGGGGTGGCGACCGACATCCTCTTCGACGGGTCCGGCTTCATCCGGCTCACCGCGCCGCGCACCCTTTCCAGGAACACCCACGGCACCGGCTGCGCCCTTGCCTCGGCGATCGCCAGCTTTCTCGCCCAGGGCGAGACCCTGCCGGACGCCGTCCTCGGGGCGAAACGTTTTATCACCCGAGCCATCAAGTTCGCCCAACCCCTGGGAAAAGGGCACGGGGCGGTCAACCACTTTCTCGCAGCAAAAGACCAGGCCGAGCCCTAGCTCGGCATTTCATCAGGAGTAGCCATGACCCAGCTCGAAAGCGCCCGCAAGGGGATCATCACGGAAAAGATGCAAGCTGCAGCCCTCTCGGAGGGGGTCGAGCCCGAGTTCATCCGTGCCGGGATCGCCGCAGGCAACATCATCATCTGCCACAACAACAAGCACGCAAACGGCAAGCCGCTTGCGGTCGGCAAGGGATTGAGAACCAAGGTGAACGCCAACATCGGCAGTTCCGCCGACGACCTCAACATCGAGAAGGAGCTGGAGAAGGCGCGCGTGGCAGTAGCCAGCGGCGCCGACGCCATCATGGACCTCTCCACCGGTGGACCGGTCGACGAGATACGCCGCGCCATCATCGCCGAGACCTCCGCCTGCATCGGGACCGTCCCGCTCTACCAGGCGGCGCTCGACGCGGTCAGGATCAAGAAGAAGGCGATCGTCGAGATGACCGTCGAGGACATCTTCGCAGGGGTTCTGAAGCACGCCGAGGACGGCGTCGACTTCATCACGGTGCACTGCGGCGTGACCCGGGCCACCGTGGAGCGGATGAGGCACGAGGGGCGCATCATGGACGTCGTGTCCCGCGGCGGCGCCTTCACCATCGAGTGGATGGCGCACAACAACATGGAGAACCCGCTCTTCGAGCACTTCGACCGCCTGCTTGAGATCACCAAGGCCTACGACATGACGCTCTCGCTGGGCGACGGGTTCCGTCCCGGCTGCCTCGCGGACGCGACCGACCGCGCCCAGATCCACGAGCTGATCCTTCTTGGCGAACTCACCCAGAGGGCGCAGGCGTACGGGGTCCAGGTGATGATCGAGGGCCCCGGCCACATGCCGCTGAACCAGATCGAGGCCAACGTCCTGCTGCAGAAGCGGCTTTGCCACGGCGCCCCGTTCTACGTGCTGGGCCCCCTGGTGACCGACATCGCCCCCGGCTACGACCACATCACCTCGGCGATCGGCGGGACCATCGCGGCCGCGGCCGGCGCCGACTTCCTCTGTTACGTGACCCCGAGCGAGCACCTGCGTCTCCCGACGGTTGAGGACGTGAAGGAAGGGGTGATCGCCTGCCGCATCGCAGCGCACGCAGCCGACATCGTGAAGGGAGTGAAGGGTGCCATCGAGCAGGACAACCAGATGGCACGTTGCCGCAAGAAGCTCGACTGGGAGGGGCAGTTTGCCCTCGCCATCGACCCGGAGAAGGCGCGGCGCCTGCGCGCCGAGTCCGGCGTCGCCGAGCACGGCGCCTGCACCATGTGCGGCGAGTTCTGCGCCTACAAGGTGATGGACGACGCGACCGAGCGGGAAAGGGCGAACGCCGCGGCCTGATCCCGACGACTGCACCCCGCAGATTTCCCCCTGCCAAACCAACAAAAAAGTCGCCGACCTCTTAAAGGTTGGCGGCTTTTTTGTTTTCCGGAAGGAGCGCCTATTTTGATACCGGCAGGGGCAATGCGCCGAAGGATCCCGGGGTCGCAAGGTAGGGGCGACCCGGTGGGTCGCAGTTGCAGGCCAGAAACCTGCACGGATGAACCGGAATCAAAGCAGGGCGACCCACCGGGTCGCCCCTACAGGATCCCTCGTCCGGCAAGGACAGGCCAGCGTCCCTGCCGCGGCCGTGCTGGACTTTGAAGGGAGGGGTGTTAAAATCCGGAAGTACTTTAACCGGAGGCAAGCAGTCCGTTCAGCAGGACCGTCAAGAATAATTGTCAATTGTCAATTGTCCATCAGTAGTGTCCGATTTGCTTTTTGCTTTCGACAATCGCCGTGCTGTAGACCGTAAAATGCGGCAGATCGACCGAGTAAAGTTGAAATCACCAAACAACACAAAATCTTTTCGCCACAAAAAGGCACAAAAGGCGCAAAAAACTTCTTCAAGCTTTTAAGCTTTTGTGCGTTTTGTGGCCAATTTTTCGTTTGTGGTTTTGCAGGCAAGAATCAAAACGGACAACGCTGAAAATAAACCTTTAATGCCTTTAGCTTTTTGCGCATTTTGTGCCTTTTTGTGGCTAATGTTTCTTTGTGGTTTGTTTGCAGGAATTAAACCGGACAACGCTGGTTTTCCGAGGCGAAAAATACGGCATTGGGTCAGCACTTGGGGGGGATTGGGTTGAGTTCTCGAAACCGGAAATAAACTTGTCGAGTTTTGGCCAGAATCCTAGGGTTTTGGTTAAAATCCTAGGATTCTGGTTGAAATTCTAGGATTCTGGTTGAAATTCTAGGATTCTGGTTGGAATTCTAGAATTTGAGCCAAAATCCGTGGAAAATGCCCCGTAATCAGTGGAAAGTAGCACAAATCTAATGAATTTTAAGGCAAATCCGACAAACTCTGCCCGTTTTTCTAGAATTTGAGCCGAAATTCTAGGATTTTGCCCCAAATTCTAGAATATCGACCATTTTTCTAGAAAACGGGCCAAATTTCTCTAAAATAAGGGTTAAAATTAGAAGGCTGGCGATTTTTTCATTAGATTTTTACCGCCGAGAGGGAGGAGAAACCGATTGAGGGGGAATTGGGGGGCGGGCTTTGAAGACTTGATGTTCAGCCTATCGTCTCCCTTTTGTTCCTAACGGAGCGGCACTGCCGGTGGACGGGGAGTAGTGCGGGCCTTCTGATGGCAAATATTCAACGCCTGCCCCGGTCAGTTTCACGAGTGCATGTTGCGACTAGTACCCAGTCCAGCTTGATATGTCGTAAATCCGTGTTTGGGCCGCAACCGTACCAAAACTAAAGAAGAAGCGTCTCTGTCATAGAGCCTTAATCGTCCATAAATCACTGAACAATGATACTACATAATTATTAGGTT
>DATCHY010000338.1:0-5497 GCA_036508065.1 Geomonas sp.
CATCGCCGGCCCGCCCGAGCGCCGCGCCGAAGGAGCCGGGGGCCGGGGTCGCGGTGAACACCGCGTCCTTGCGCTTGTAGGGCCCCCCCTCCGCAGTCCTGGTCGAATTGACGTTGGCCAGGTTGCTGGAGATGAGGTTCATCCGGGTGCGTTCAGCCGTGAGCGCCGAGGCGCTGATATCCATCGCGGAAAAAAAGTCCATTAGAGGGTGCCCCTTATCGCCTGCTTCATCATCTCGAATTTCTTGGTGAGCAGCTGAATCGACGCGTTGTACAAGATCTGGTTCTCGGCCATTCTGCCCATCTCGCTCTCCAGCTCGACCCCGTTGCCGTCCGGGCCCGCCCCCCGCCCCGGAAGTTCCACGACCTGCCCGGCAACCCGTTCGATCGAGGCAGCACTCCCCCGGACCGGTATGTGCCGCGGGTTCGGGCTTGACTCCGTCCCCCCCTTCTTCAGGGCGCTCTTAAGCTCCGCCTCGAAGGAGAGGTCGCTCGGGGTGTACCCCGGCGTCTCCACGTTGGCGAGGTTGGCGGATATCAGGGCGTGCCGCTTTGCCCTCAGGTCCAGGTTCTTTCCCAAAACTTCTATGGTCGTGCCGAAAATCCCGTTCACCGGCATGGTTTTTCTCCTTGTGTACCTGCACTGCCTGCCACAGCAAAAGCCGTACCATCCGCTCGCACCCCGCCTGGCGTCAACCCCGGCGGACCCGGAGTCATATTTTTGACAATCAGCGCAATTCCCTGGCTATCTTCAGGCGCCAGCGCAGATCGCTCAGCGACTCGGCCGCCAGCTTGCCCCAGGTGCCGTCGCCCCGCTTGGCGACCTGCTCCCAGGCGGCCGCCGCCTCGCGCACCATCTTGAGCTGCAGGTAGAGCTCGCCGGTCTTGTAGAGGAACTGGTCCGCCGTCTCTCCGGAGGCGACCTTCCCCCCCTGCTGGTAGGCGGCCAGCGCCCCGGCGTAATCCCTGAGCGCGACGCGCGCGCCGGCGACGGCAAAATAAGCGTCGGGGAGCAGCGGCGATTCCCGGCGCGCCCCTTTGATGAACCTGGCCAGGGCACGCTCGGCGCCCCGATTCTCCCCGGCCCCTGCCAGTGCCTTGCCGAGGTAGTAGTCGCTCTCGGGGATTTCAGGTTTCCTCCCTCCGGCGTTCAGGAAGGAGAGCTCCGAGATCACCCCCTTCAGCCCGCCCCGCTCGAAGGCGATCCGGCCCAGTTCCTCGTGGATCCTCTGGACCCGGGCATCGCGCGGAAAGCGGGCCAGGAAGCCGCGGGCGACCGACTCGGCCAGCGGCAGGTTACCCAGGGCGAGGGCGTCCTCGACGACCCGCGCCGCCATGAACGGCGCGGCTGAGGCGGCCCAGTTCCGGTCGGCCAGGTAGCCGAACAGGGAGAACTCCTGGTTCAGCATACCGGCGCCCCGGCAGGCCTGGGCCACCCTCCCGGCGAACTCGGGGTCGCTGAAGCACCTGGCCAGATACTCCCTGTTGTCCTGGGCAAGACGCACCAGGGCCGCATCGTCGCGCTCCGCGTAGATCTCGCGGTAGACCGGCAGCAGCAGCTCCTCCCGCATCTTTTTCACGATGGTCGCGAAGATGCCCCGGGGGTAGCGCCTCTCGTAGGTAATCGCCGCCGCCAGCGCCTCCCGGGCCGGGCCGTAGAGCGCCTGCAGCAGCGCCATCTTGAAGAGCGCCTCGTCCCTCAGGTCGAAATCGCCCGGTGCCTCGTAGATCGACTGGTACCTCTGCAGCAGGGTCCGGTAGCGGTCCCGCGACAGCGAGAACATCTCCTGGTCGGCGAGCTTGATCCGTGCCCTCCCGGCGGCAGTGGTCCGCGGGGCGTGGACCACCACGCTCCGGTAGATCCCCAGGGCGAGCGCACTCTCCCCGTGGCGCGCCGACATGTCGGCCAGCCGGTTCAAAAGCGGCGCGGCATAGTCGGTCCCGGCGAGCCGCTCGATCAGCAGCACCAGGAGAGCCCGTCCCCCGGCAAAGTCGCCGCTCCTGGCCCGCACGTCGGCGTAGGACTGCATCAGCTCGGGCGCCTGGTTCAGGTAGTCCGGCCAGAGCCCCTCGCCCTGCCGGAAGGCCTTCAGGGACTCGTCGTAGCGCTCCAGCAAGTAGAGCGCCTGGGCGAGCCGGTACGAGGCGAGCGCCCGGACCGCCGGGGACTTGGCCAGGAAATAGGAAAAGATCTCCACCGCCTCGGTCCCCTGCTCCTTGTAGAGGGCACCTTCCCCGCGCTGGAACAGCAGCACCTCCCCCTCGGGGAGGAGGCCCTGCAGCTTCTTCACTTCGGTCGGCACGAAGGGGAGCCCGGCGCGCGCCGGGGTGCCGAACTCGCGCACGAACTGCTCCGTTCCGGAGAGGATCGGCTCCCGCCCCGGGGCGATGTCGACCCGCTGCGGGCGCCTCATGGCCGGGCCGATGTCCAGCGCCAGGGCCGACGGGTCGCCGTAGCTCAGCAGCTGCACCCCGGCGCCGGCCTCCTTGACCGGAACTTCGACCTGCAGCCCCCCGTTGCGAAGCGAGCAGAACAGACCGCCGACGTGGGCGTCCGCGTAGGAGCGAAACTTCCGGAATGCAGGAGCGTCGGTCTCCCGAAAGCTGAGCCGGATTCGGCCGGGGAAGCGGGTGAGCGTAAAGTCGGGAGCGGCCTGGAACAGGAGGGTAATCCTGGTGAAGCCTTGGTGGGGGCGTATCTGTATGCGCCGGAGACGGTTTTCCGCCTGCGCCTCGGCCCTGCCGGGGAGCGCGCAGCCGAGGAGGAGAACGATACAAAGCCAGAGGTGCCGGCCGGGGTAAGCTGTACGCAGCGTGAAAGTCATGGAGGGGGTAAGGCAAAAGGTGTGCCGGACGACGGCGCCGGGGGTGACCAGCGGCGCGAGCCCGCTTTTAGCGGGGTTTGGCGGCTCTGCGGGGAATTTGACGGTGCCTCGCGGCGTGCCGGCCGGGCGTTCGGTCAAAAAAACTGCAGGGTGAGATGTTTTTTTGACTTTTGGCGGGGAGGCGGGCCGGACTGCTTGATTTTTGCCGGGGGATCGTGCTTTTGCGGCTGGCCGGGTGCAAAAATACTTTAACAAAAAAAGCAAGAAACCTTGACCACAGAGGACACAGAGGAAATTCGTCAGGCCATAACATGTAAAATTTGGCAGTTACTTAACACGGTACTAGTTAGGCCCCCACCATCAGTTCATACAGACGCTGAGGGTCCTGAAGTTAACGAAGCATGAGTGTTTTAGTCTTTCCTCTGTGAACCTCTGTGTATCTTTACCTCTGAGTCCTCTGTGGTGAGGCGTTTGAATCTGTTTATCGTGCCAGGCGGAGCAGGGGAGGTATTTACCCATGAAACGAAGGAAGTCCGGCAGGCTCCTAGAAGGGGTTCAGCATCTTGCCGACCTTGGAGTTGAGTTCCTGGGAATCGAAGGGCTGCATCAGGATCCCCTTCGCCCCGGCCTTGAGCGCCTTCAGCACGGAGCTGCGGGTCCACTCGGGAGCGCAGAGGATCACGCCCCCCCCTCCCTTGGCCGCCAGTGGAACAATCCTGTTGCAGATGGCGAGATCGCGGTCCGCAGAGTGCTTGAGCGAGACGACCGCCACCCGGACGTCCCCCTGGGAGAATAGCCCGGGGAGATCGGCCCCCAGCGGCGCGTCGATGAGATTAAAACCGCTCGGCGCAAGCCCCTCGACGATCTTCTGCCGGCCGGCCTCGTCGCCCAGAACCAGGACCGATTGCAACGGCTCCGGCGTCCCTCCCGGATTTGCGGCCTTCTCGTCGTGCGCGGCATCGGCCAGCTCGGCCGCGGCTTCCTCCGCGGACTGCGGGTCGAAGAGGTTGGCAAGCGAGTGAGGAATCATGATGTCCAGCCGGTTCATCTCCTGCCCCGCGATCTCCAGGGGGGCGCGGTACATCAGGTAGGCCCCCTCTGGGAGCGGCAGTTCGTCGGTGAGCTGGTCCACCCCCGGGATGTACTTCTGCGGGGAGAGCAGCTTCAGGTGCACCTTCTCGGGGAGTTTCGGCTGGAAAACCGAGTTGAAGGAGCCGATGATCTGGTTGGCGATCTCGCCGAAGGCGTCGACGTCGTCCGGCTCCTGGATGCAGAGCCTGCGCTTCTCCTGGATGCGGGCCGGGGGGATGCCGAGCAGGATGCTGCTCATGACGATGGCGTCGGAGAGCGCGAACAGCAGGTAGAAGCGGCCGGTGTACGCTTCCCGCGACTCCACCCCGACCACGTAGATGGCGTTGTCCTCGTCGCCGAAGTAGCTCTTGCGATCCGTGTTCAGCACGTCTGAGGCGGCGACCGTGAGGCTCTGCCCGAGGAGCATGCTGCTCTCCTCGCCGGCCTGCCGCATGGCGGCGTCCAACATCGATTGTAGTTTTTCAAATGCCATCTGGTATCCCGCTCTAGCCTTCTTTGCGCAGCTTCAGTCCGACCAGGAACCGCTCCCCTTCGTTCATGAAGGGGATGATGACGCAGTCGCTGTCGGACATGGAATTGACCGTGTAGTCCTCGCCTGCGATGACGGTCGGGATGGAGAGGTTGATGTCCAGCCCCCCCTTGGAGAGTATCTGCTTCACGTAGCCGCCCAGCATGTTGGCGATCTCCCCGAGGGCATCGTTCACGTCGTCGCCGACCTCGTCCACCTCCATCCCCAGCATGTTGGAGGTGATGCGCATGGCAAGGGTCTTCGGGCAGTGGATGGAGAGTATCCCGGTGTAGGTGCCGGCCAGTCCCACCATGCCGGTGACGCTGCAGTGGAAGGAGGTCACCGGCTCCTTGAGCGGGTAGCTGTCCTCCAGCGTCATCATCACCATGGTGTCGAACACCTCCTTGGTGGCGTTGATGACGTAGCTGGCGAGGTCCGCCTCCTCCAGATGGGTCGCGTGGGCGATCTCCCGGTTCAGTGACATCATAACATGCCTCCGAGCTTCTCATTGAGCTGGTCGGGGGTGAAGGGCTTCTTGATGCTGTCGCTCGCGCCGTTGGTGAGCGCCTCCTTCAGGATATCCTCGCCCCCTTCCGTGGTGATCATGACGATGGGGACCGTGACCCCCTTGGCCCGGACGCACTTGATGAACTCCAGGCCGTCCATGTTCGGCATGTTGATGTCCGAAAGGATCAGGTTGATGGTCTTTCCCTCCATGACGCTCAGCCCCTCGATGCCGTCCGCCGCCTCGTAGATGTCATCCACCTGGAGCCCGGCCTGGCGCAGGCTCCGGGAAATAATCTTTCTCATCGTCGAAGAATCGTCCACTATCAGTACGTTGCCCATGTTCTCCTCCTCCTTGGTGTTGGATGTGCCCGCGGCGCTCAGGGCGGCATTCGGGGATCTTTACAGTGGCATTTGTGCCGCGGGTGGTCCCGCGACGGCGGTGGCGCAGTTGGCTGGCGCCAGTTCAGGCTTCAGGTAGCTAATCGGCTCCGGCCTTGGAAACTTTAATCTTTAATGCGGCTAACTCCCGGCCAGCGGGAGAAGCACGGAGAACCGGCTCCCCTGGC
>DATCHY010000339.1:0-4441 GCA_036508065.1 Geomonas sp.
TGTCGCCGGTGTGCAGGTTGAAGCGGCGGATCTGGGAAGGGGACACGTAGATGTCGTCCGGCCCCGGGAGGTAGTTGTAGTCCGGCGCCCTCAGGAAGCCGAAGCCGTCCGGCAGCGTTTCCAGCACCCCTTCGCCGAAGATCATGCCGTTTTTCTCGGTCTGGGCGTTCAGGATGGCAAAGATCATGTCCTGCTTGCGCAGACTCGAGGCACCCTCGATGTTCAGCCCCTTGGCGATCGCCGTCAGATCGTTGATTTTCTTCTCTTTCAGTTCCTGTAGGTTCATCTGTTCTCCTGATATGGCGCAAATGTAGATCGTATCGGCAAGGCCTGGATGCGAGGATGCGAGTAGCTGGTGTCTTTCACGGAGTGGGCACGACGTGCATGCGGGACTACCTAATGTGTAAATGATCTATGAATTAGTAACCCTGAGGTGTCGGTACGAGTTTGGAATGAGAAACTATAGGGGTTTTTATTAAAGGTCTTATTGAGGATATTTATTTATACCCTTCAGTGTGGAACCTTGTCAACTTTTTTTATGCGGTGCTGTGTCTGGTGTTCAAGGTCCGGCTTTGGAAAACGACTCAACCTTCATCGCCGCTGACCGTCTCCACTGACGATGCAGCAGGGTTTGCATACTTGGCACCGCTGCGCCTCTTGCGCCGCGCCTTCTGCCTCTTGAGCTTTTCCGCCTCCAGATCCTTCCCGGTGACCCCGCCCGCGAGCGCCTCCACCTTTGCCAGCAGGTAGCGCCTGGCAAGGAAGCGGTTCAGGGACTGGCTGCGCGCCTCCATGCACTTCACCTCGACCCCGGTCGGGATATGCTTCAAGTACACGCACGAGGAACTCTTGTTGACGTGCTGCCCGCCGCGTCCCGAGGCATGGATGAAACGCTCCTCCAAGTCTCCCTCTCCCACGCCGAGCAGTTCCATCTTAGCCTTGAGCCAGCGGTTCTTCTCCACGCTCACCGCAAATTCCGCCATTCGCCCCTCCCTTTCCGTCACGGTACCCATCATAGCGCCCGGCCCGCCGGAAGTCAAAAATTCCCCGATGCCGAGTCTACAGCGCCCCTCCCCCGCCTCCCTTCGGCCCAGGGAGGTGGAGATATGTTTTGCGCCTGCGGGGTGTATAATGGGTACTTAAACCTGTTCGAATTTGAATCTGTTCGCGAGGGTCCCCAGATGACAGCCATGACACGACGCATGTTCCTTATGGGGGGGGTATCGATCTTCCCGTATCTTTATCTGGAGAGGCTTTCTGTAGCGGTGCGCCGCTACCGGGTGGCGATACGCGCCCTGCCGCCGGCCTTCGCAGGGTTTACCATCCTGCACCTGAGCGATCTGCACGACAAGGAATTCGGCAGCGCAGGTGAGGACCTGATCCAGATCCTCAGGCAGGAGAGCTTCGACATGGTTGCTCTCACCGGCGATCTGGTGACCGGCGACCGGCCACGGCTCACCCCGGCCCTGGAGCTGATCGCCGGGATCCAGGCGATCTCGGGACGCCCAGTCTATTCGGTCTCCGGCAACCACGATTGGCGCTTGGAGCGCGGGGCGGAATTTAACGGCAGGCTGCGGGAAGTGGGGGTACGGGTGCTCTCGAACAGTGCTGCTCCGCTTGAGAGGGGGCAGGATCGGATCTGGATCGTCGGCGTGGATGACCCGGTAACCTTGCGGGCTCATCTGGAACAGGCGCTGCGCGGCACCGAAAATCTCTCGCCGCGGCTGCTGCTGGCCCATTCGCCGCACCCCTATCCGGAGGCGGTGAGAAACGGGCTGGACCTCGTGCTCGCGGGACACACCCACGGGGGCCAGGTCCGCCTCCCGATCCTCGGCGCCCCTTTCGTCCCCGGCATGGGGTTCTTCCCCCGCTGGGACTACGGGCTCTACAGTTCCGGCGCTACCACTTTGATCGTGAGCGGGGGGCTCGGGGAAAGCGCGCTCCCCCTGCGTTTCAACATCAGGCCCGAGGTCTCCCTGATTACCCTTGAACGCTCTCCGGCAGCCCGGCCTGGCCAGCAGCCTTCAGAGTAATCACCGAGTTGTCGATCCGCACGGGGTCCATCCTCCCCTCCTGCGCCCTCGCTTTACACTCATGCATAAGCGTGCAGTAGGTATCCGCCAGAGTCACGGCATCGTAGCCGCAGGCGATATCGTCCACCCTGCAGAGCCGGGCGAGCCGGTGCACGATCATCCGGACCGCCGCATCCTGCTCCGCGCCGACCCCCTCGCCCGCCGCCTCGTCTGCCGCGTCCACCAGCGACCTCGCTATAGCCCTCAGGTTACAGGCGCCTTCTTGAATCCCCAATGCGTTCTCATGCCGTTTCATGTGTCACCTCCGGGTCCGGACAGGTTTAAATTCAGGCTTTGAAGGCCGCAGGGAAGCGCCTGGACTAGCGCGGTCAACCCGCCGCCTCGCCGGGGATGACGACTTCGGCCATCAGCGCCGCAATCCGTTCGGCGCTGAACCTCGCGTTGTTGAAGAGTAGATGGTAGAGTGTCGGGTCGGCGATGTCGCGCCCCAGGAAATCCTTCAGGAAGGCGTCCCTTTGCCGCTGCCGGTCATGCACCAGGTCCTGCGCCTCATCGGGCGGCAAATGGGTCCGGGCCACGATGGAGCCGACCTTGAAACGCATCGGGGCGACGACCCTGAAATGGAAGCAGTTCCCCATCTCCTGGGTGAGAATCGCGGCCCCGCGGCCGATCAGGATCACGTTCCCTTCCTGCGCCAGGGCAACGATCTGGCGGCACAAAAGCCGGTAGTAATCCTTGTCGCTTTTCCAGCGATGGGAAAAGGTGGAGAGCATGTCGTCCAGAAAGCGGTTGCGGACGCCGATGTTTTCCAGGATCTGCGCGCTGAGGTGCTGATCCTTCGCCACCGTTTCCAGGAGCGCCCGGTCCATCACCACCCACGATGCGCCGCTTCGCTGTTCCAGCAGCGCCTGCAGCTTCACGGCGATGGGGTACCCCTCACAGCCGAACTCCCTGGTCAAGGTGACGGTGGGCCTGAGCCGCTCCCCCTTTGCCACACCATGCTCCCGCAGGTTCCTCCGGCTCACCTCGATGATGCCGCGCAGCCTTTCTTCAATGGATGGGATCAACAGACTCTTTGCCATTGTGCACCGCCTGATCTGGGGTTGTCGTCCGCTACACCTCACAATTAGGCCCTCCTTTCGGGTCGGAGTCAACCCCCGTCCGGTTTTTTTCGCGCCCCGCGCAGCCGCCCGGTGCAGCGTTCCCCCTGAAACATGCTATGATTTCCCCCATGATACCGCTCTGGCTCCCGCTCACCCTGCTCTCCGCCTTCTGTCTCGCCACCAGCGACGCCCTGACCAAGAAGGCGCTGGCCGGGCACAACGAGTACCTGGTGGCCTGGCTCAGGCTGCTGCCGGCGCTGCCGCTCTTTCTGATCCCGCTCCCCTTCATCGCCATCCCCCCGCTTGGCGCCGAATTCTACCTCTGCGCCCTCGGCGCACTGCCGCTCGAGGCGCTGGCGATCATCCTCTACACCAAGGCGCTCAAGCTCTCCCCGCTGAACCTCACCCTCCCCCTGCTCTCGCTCACGCCGCTGCTGCTCCTGGTGGTGCCGTTCCTGATTTTGGGGGAGAGGATCTCGCTTTGCGGCGCCGCCGGAATCGTGCTGATCGCCCTCGGGAGCTACCTCCTCAATGCCAGGCGCGGGCAGAGCGGAATCCTGGCGCCCTTTCGGGCGCTGCTGCATGAACACGGCTCGCTCTGCATGATGGGTGTCGCGGTCATCTACAGCGTCACCTCCACCCTCGGCAAACGGGCCATAGCGGCCTCCTCACCCCTTTTCTTCGCGGCCTTCTACCTCCCGCTGCTCGTCCTCCTCATCACGCCGGTGGCGCTCTACAAGGGAAAGGGGGAATTGCGGCTCATGGCGCGAAACGGGACCATCAGGGCCTCGGCGCTGCCGGCTTTTTACTACGCGGTGCAGGTCGCGGCCCATGTCTACGCAATCAATCTCACCAATGTGGCCTACATGATAGCGGTGAAACGGACCAGCCTCCTATTCGGCGTCCTGTACGGCCGCTACCTTTTCCAGGAGAGGGGGGGGCTGCTCCCCACCCTGATCATGCTTTTGGGGGTCTTCCTCATCTTGACCGGCGGATAGAGATGGAAAGAGGTCCTGAAGCTGTCGGATATTTGACCGAGGAGCCGCGGGGCGGCTTTCAAAATATTGACAGACCCGCACGGCGCAGCCTCCCCCGGCGCCGGCAGCCGCCGCGCAGCCCGTCGCACGACAGTTGCGCCGGCTCGACATCCCCGGCCCGACCGAGCCAGGCGGTTGTGGCACGTCAGTTGCTTACCATTCCCTGTCCTGCTGCACCCAGATCCGCACAGACCCTTTGACTGCCGAGCGGCCGTGAGGACCGGGGGTGCGCAATCAAACCGACAGACAGGGAAACGGAGAATATTCA
>DATCHY010000340.1:0-3121 GCA_036508065.1 Geomonas sp.
TTTTTTGGTCAGGCTACCATCTTAAACTATTGTCCTCGATCCGGGGTCCACTATACGGGTGAGGTTCGCGACCGAGCGCAGTACGCGCTCCCCCCAAAGGAGCTGGTAGGGGAAGCTTGGGATGTCGCTCATGTGGATGCCGGCGCAGACGACGGTTCCCCCCTTCCGGACCGCCTTGAGCGCCGTCGGGACCAACTCGCCCGCCGGAGCGAAGATGATCGCCGCATCGAGGGCTTCAGGCAGAGCCTCGCCGGCTCCCCCGGCCCAGACCGCGCCGAGCTGCCTCGCGAAAGCCTGCCCGGAAAGATCGCCGGGACGGGTGAAGGCGAAGACTTCGCGTCCTTGCCAGCGCGCCACCTGGGTGACGATATGTGCCGCCGCGCCGAAACCGTAGATGCCGAGCCGCCGGGCGCTCCCGGTCATGGTGAGGGACCGGTAGCCGATGAGCCCTGCGCACAGTAGCGGGGCCGCCTGCAGATCGCTATAGGCGCCTGGCACGGCGAAGCAGAAGCGCTGGTCGGCTGTGGCGTATTCGGCGAAGCCTCCGTCCAGGTGGTAACCGGTGAAACGGGCGGCGTCGCAGAGGTTTTCCCTTCCCTCCCTGCAGTCGGGGCAGCTGCCGCAGGTGGCGCCCAGCCACGGGACGCCGACCCGGTCCCCCTCCTGGAACCCGGTGCTGCCGCTTCCCAGAGCTGCCACCCGTCCGATGATCTGGTGCCCCGGTATGAGCGGCAGCTTGGGCTCGCTCAACTCGCCGTCGATGATGTGCAGATCCGTGCGGCAGATGCCGCAGGCGGCGACCCGCAGCAGGATCTGTCCCGGGCCTGGCGCCGGAATCGGCCGCTCCTCGAGCCGTAACGGCGCTCCCTTCCCGCTGAACACCATGGCGCGCATCATCCGGGTTGCCCCTGGCTGGCGAGGTCCAGCTCCTTCTCCATCTCCAGGACCCTGAGGGTGATCTTCATGATCGAATCCGGATTGAGGGAGATGGAGTCGATCCCCTGCTGGACCAGAAAGGCGGCGAATTCAGGATAGTCGCTCGGGGCCTGGCCGCAGATCCCGCTGTGGCGACGGTTTCTCCTGGCGCCGACGATCACCTCCGAGATCAGCTTCATGACTCCGGGATCGCGCTCGTCGAAGACGTGGGCCACCAGCGTGCTATCCCGGTCCACCCCGAGGGTGAGCTGGGTGAGGTCGTTGGAACCGATGGAAAAGCCGTCGAAGAGCCGGCTGAAGTCGTCGATCAGGATCACGTTGTTGGGGATCTCGCACATGACGTAGACCCGCAGCCCGTTCTCGCCACGCTTGAGTCCGTTCACCTCCATCTCTGCCAGGACCTGCTCCCCCTCGCGAACCGTGCGGCAGAAGGGGATCATGGGGACCACGTTGGTAAGCCCCATCTCGTCCCGCACCCGCTTGAGCGCCCGGCATTCCAGGGCGAATCCCTCCCGGTAGCGGTCGTTATAATAGCGGGAGGCGCCGCGAAAGCCGATCATCGGGTTTTCCTCCGCCGGCTCGAAGGCGGTGCCGCCCAGCAGACTCGCGTATTCGTTGGTCTTGAAGTCGCTCATCCGGACCACGACCGGCTTGGGGTGGAAGGCGGCGGCGATGGTTGCGATCCCGCCGGCCAGCCGCTCGACGAAGTAGCTCTCCCGGTCGGCGTAGCCCAGGGTGAGCCGGTCGATAGCCTGACGCTCCCGCCGGTCCGTTACCCGCTCGGGGTGGACCAGCGCCATCGGATGGACCTTGATGTAGTTGGTGATGATGAACTCCATCCTGGCAAGCCCCACGCCGTCGTTGGGGATCTTGGAGAGGGCGAAGGCCTCCTCGGGATTGCCGAGGTTCATCATGATCTTGGTCCGCGGCCGGGTCAGGTCGGTGAGCGGGATCCGCTCCACCCGAAACGGCAGCACCGTGTCGTAGACCATGCCGATCTCCCCCTCGGCGCAGCTCACGGTGATCTTCTGGCCGTCCCTGATCTTCTCAGTCGCGTCGCCGGTCCCGACGATGGAAGGAAGCCCAAGTTCCCGGCTGACGATCGCCGCGTGGCAGGTCCGGCCTCCCCGGTTGGTGACGATGGCGGCCGCCTGCTTCATGATCGGCTCCCAGTCCGGCGTGGTGGTGTCGGCGAGGAGGATGTCCCCCGGCCTGAATTCCGAGAGCTTGTGCAGGTCGGTGACCACGCGGGCGGGTCCCGCCGCGATCTTCTCGCCGACGCTGGTCCCGGAGACCAGCGGGGTTCCCTTTCCCTCCAGGTGGTAGATCTCCAGGAACTCCATGCTCTTTTGCGACTGGACCGTCTCCGGGCGGGCCTGCACGATGAAGAGCTCGCCGCTCACGCCGTCCTTGGCCCACTCTATATCCATCGGGAGATCATGCCCCGCCTTTTTGGCATAGTGCTCCTCGATGGTCATGGCAAAGCGTGCCAGTTCCAGGATTTCCGCATCGCTCAGGCAGAACAGGCGGCGCTCACCCTCCGGCACCGCCACGTTCCGGGTGAGGACCTTGGAGCCGCCGGAGCCGTAGATCATCTTGATCTTCTTTTCGCCCAGCTTCTTGCTTACGATGGGGCGGAAGCCCTCCCTGAGGGTCGGCTTGAAGACATAGAACTCGTCTGGATTCACCGCACCCTGGACCACGTTCTCGCCCAGCCCGTAGGCGCCGTTGATGAGGACCAGGTCGCGAAAGCCGGTCTCCGTGTCGATGGTGAACATGACCCCGCTGGCCGCCAGGTCCGAGCGGACCATCTTCATCACCCCGATCGAGAGTGCGACCCGGAAGTGGTCGAACCCCTGGTCGATCCGGTACGATATCGCGCGGTCCGTGAAGAGGGAGGCGAAGCAGCGGCGGCAGGCGTCGAGTAGCTGGGCGCAGCCGCGGATGTTCAGGTAGCTTTCCTGCTGTCCCGCGAAGGAGGCGGTGGGGAGGTCCTCTGCGGTTGCGCTGCTGCGGATCGCCACGTCCGTGCTCTCCCCGTACTCCTCGCAGAGCTTTTGATAGGCGGCGCAGATCTCCTTGGCGAGGTCCTCCGGCAGAGGTGCCTGGTAGATCAGCTCGCGCAGCTTGTTGGCCCGCGCGGCCAGCGAATCCAGGTCTCCCTTGTCGATCCCTTTGACGATCT
>DATCHY010000341.1:0-4464 GCA_036508065.1 Geomonas sp.
GCGCGCCCAACGATTCGACGATCTGGGCATTTTCACGGGTTTTTTCGCCGCGGGACTTGATGCCGTCAATGGTGTGCCTGACCACGTCGAAACCGCTTTGCGCGGCTTGTGTTGCCCGCTGGGCTCCCTCAACGGAAAGCAGGCAGTTCTGGGCTATGTCACCTGAAGTAGCCGCCATCTCTTCACCCGCGGTGGCCACATTACCTGCTTGAGCGGCCACCTCTTCGGCACCGGTGGCGATCCTTTCGGCGGTGGATAGTACCTGGCTGGCAGCTGCCGCCACCTGGGCTGAACTCTCGGCAACCTTGGTCAGGGCCTGGGCAAAGGAATCCGCCATGCTGTCGAACGAGTGGCCGATGGTCCCCAGTTCATCCATGGTTGCCAGCCGGACCCGCTGCGAAAGGTCGCCATTGGCCATGGCCTTGCTGGCATTTATCAGCGCTGTTGTCGCGGTTGTGATCGAGCGGATGATCATGATCCCCAAAAAGAGGGCTGTCAGAATGGAACCGATGATGGCGCCGATGACCAGCATAAGGGTCGTATGGTAGTGGTGTGAAGCATCTTCCCGGGACTTTTGGGCGAGGTTCTTTTCGTTGTCGTACAGCTTGACCGCTGCTTCGTTGGCTGTCTTGAAAAGCGGGTTGATCCTGGTCAGAGTAAGCCCGGTTGCTTCGTCATATTTCCCGGCAAGTATCGAGTCTCGTGTTGGAATGAGCCCTTCCTGGATAAACCTCGTACGTTTTTCGGCGAAGTCATCCGCCAGCCTTTTCTCGTCAGGGCTGAGACTCCCGCTCATATATTTTTTCCATACGGCGTTTAGTTCTTCAGTATTTTTTGTCACCTGATCGATATGGAAGGTCAGTCCGTGATCGTGCATCTTCACAATATCCGGACTCTTGGGGTCATGCTGGAGCGATAGCAGTAACTGGATACGGTTGTCACGCATCAGGCCCGTGATCTGGCTGAGCTGCATGACATTTGTCAGGTTTTTGTTGTAAAGCTTCTCGATCTCGTTGTTGCTCCCTTTCATGCCAACCAGGCCGAGAACGCCCGCGACGATGACCGAAAGGCACCCCACCAGCAGGATAATCATAATTTTTGTTTTGATGCTGAAATTCACGATGTTATGCTCCTTTCCGGATTACTCATGGCCTTTGAATTGCACTTCTGAGAGGGCATCACGTAAGTTCCACCCATCGCCCGCGTCCTTGAGGGCCTGCGTTTCCGGTGGATAGTTTGCCAGGCACTCCCTTTCAGCCGTTCGCCGCAGCCTGGTTCCGCTCGTGCACCAGTTCCAGTTCGTCGACGGAGAACACCTTGTCGATGTCGAGGATGATGATGAACTGATCGGCGTACTTGCCCATGCCGCGTATGAAGTCGGTGTTCAGCTTGGTGCCGATGCGCGGCGGCGGTTCGATCTGATCGGGCTCCAGGTCGAGAACCTCCTGGACCGCGTCCGCCATCGCTCCCATCACGACCTTTTCGCCGTCCATCTCCACCTCGACGATGATGACGCAGGTGTTCACCGTCTGCTCGGCCATGGTCATGCCGAACTTGAGACGCAGGTCGACGACCGGGACCACGCTGCCGCGCAGATTGATCACTCCGCGCATGTAGTCCGGCGTCTGGGGGACCTTGGTGATGCTGGTGAAATCCAGCACTTCCCGCACCTTGCCGATGTCGAGGGCAAACAGCTCGTCTTCCAGCCTGAAGGTCAGATACTGCGTGGTTTCCGTAATCGATGCGACGGCCATTTCATTGTTCTCCTATGCTCGGGTCCTTTGCCCGGGGTATGACTGCGGGTGCGATCTCCGTCACGCACGCCATTTTCGGTTTTGGGCAGGTAGCTTCGGTCCTCTGTGGCCAGACTCGTGTCAATGCCGGCAGACGAAACGTCTGGAAGGCCGATGTTTATTGATATCGACAAGAGGCTGACAATGTTGAGCAATTTCGCCACAGATTGGCTGTTTATAATAGTTCCGCGACTCATCTCAATGGATCCGTTCACCGCAACCTACCGGTTGCCTACCTTGCTTGAAACTTTGATGGCGTATGACCTGAAACGGGAGAGAAATAATGCGTCAGGAAATCAGACGGGCGGACCGGGAGGTTCCGGAGCAGGCGGCACTGGAAGAGATCGTCGGCAAGGGAGTCGCCTGCCACCTGGCCCTGGTGGCAGACCGCGAGCCTTACCTGGTGACCCTCAACTACGGCTTTAGGGCCGGCACGCTGTACTTCCATTGCGCCAATGCGGGGAAGAAGATCGACATGTTGAAAGGCTCCGGCAGGGTCTGCTTCTCCGTCGTCGCCCGGCACGAACTGGTGGCCGCGGAAAAAGGGTGCGATTTCAGCATGAAGTACCAAAGCGTCGTGGGATACGGAAGGCCGCGTTTCATCGAAGAGCGGGAAAAAAAGCGCGAGGCGCTCGATATCATCATGGCGCAGTACTCCGACGGCGCATTCGAGTTTCCCAACGCCTCCCTGTCACGGACCACGGTTTTTGCCATCGATGTAGATGAAATGACGGCAAAAAGCTCGTACTGAAGTTACCGCTTCGCTTGCTGCTAGCATAATGCCGCGTATCGGTTACCCTTTCAGCGTGCCCTTTTCTTAATGCGCGTCCGCCGGGTTGGCTTCAGACTCGGCGGTCTGCGGCATGGCCCGCGCAGGGGTAATGGTTTCTTCCATTAGGTAACTTCTTGTTTTCCCCGACTCCAGTCCAGGGGGCACAGATGAACATTCTGGCGATTGACCCCGGCTCCAATTCAACGAAGATCGGCGTCTTTCATGAAGGACGCACCGACAAGGTGAGCATCGAGCACCCGCGCGAGGAGATCGAGCGCTTCGCAGCGATCGTGGATCAGTTCGCCTTCCGTCTGGACTGCATCGACTGTTACCTGTCGGAACAGGGTTTCGGAAGCCTCCGCTTTGATGCGGTCGTCGGTCGCGGCGGGCTGGTCAGGCCGGTCGAGGGTGGGGTCTACCTGGTGAACGAGGCCCTGATCCGGGATCTCCGCATCGGGGTGAGCGGAGCGCACGCGGCGAACCTGGGTGGCATCCTTGCGCAGAGCGTGGCGCTGCGCCACGGCTCCCCGGCCTTCGTGGTCGATCCTCCGGTGATAGACGAGCTCTGGCCGGTTGCCCGCCTGTCGGGCCTTGCCGGGATCGAACGCAAGAGCATGTTCCACGCGCTGAACCAGAGGGCCTCCGCCCGCAGTGCCGCCGGGGAGATCGGCAAACCCTACGAGAGCCTCAACCTGATCGTCGTGCATATGGGGAGCGGGATCACCGCGGGGGCGCATCGCAGGGGGCGTGTCGTCGATGTCAACAACGGCCTGAACGGGGACGGCCCCTTCGCTCCCGAGCGCACCGGGGGACTGCCGGTGATCGGCGTGCTGCAACTGCTCGAGGACGGCGTACATTCGATCGAGGAACTGAAGGCGATCGTGGCACGCAAGGGCGGGGTCTATTCCTACCTCGGCACCGTGGACCTGCGCGAGGTGGAGGGGAGGGCGGCAGGGGGCGACGACCGGGCCCGGCTCGTCATCGACGCCATGGTCTACCAGGTGGCGAAGGAGATCGGCGCTCTGGCCGCGGCGCTCGACGGCGAGGTCGACGGGATCGTCCTCACCGGGGGGCTTGCCAACAGCGGCGAGCTGGTCGCCGCACTCCGCCGCAAGGTCGGATTCATAGCGCCGGTTTTCCTGCGCCCCGGGGAGCACGAGATCGATGCGCTGATCGGCGGCGCGCTCAGGGTACTGAGCGGAATCGAGGAGCCGAGGCTGTACACCGGGGGGGACGGATGAAGATCGGTCGTAATCTGCAGAAGGCCATGACGGACAAAGAGGTCAGTGCTGAGGGTTTGCGCGAGGCTCTCGGCTGGGACCGGCAGACGCTGGCAAGCGTGCTCGCCGACCAGCTGGCACCTTCGATCTCCGAGTTGTTGCGGCTTGCCACCTTTCTCGGGGTCGGCATCTCGAGCCTGCTCTACGGCAAGGAGCAGTCCGGAAAAAGGGCGATAAAAACCAGCAAGAACGAGAGGGTCGGGGTCGACCGGAGGGATTTCTGCACTACGAGAGCCTGGCGCCCGCCTAACGCGGGGAGGCACCTGGAGCCGTTCGTGGTCGACGTCTATGGCCGTAGCGGCACGGAGGCCGAAGTGAGCCGCCATCCCGGCGAGGAATTCCTCTTCGTCCAAAGCGGCGAGCTCCAGGTGACGGTGGGCGGCGAGGCGTACCGGCTGGAGGCTGGCGACTCCTTCTATTTCGACTCGGCACTCCCCCATAGCATAGCCTCGCTGACCCCTCAGGCGAGGATCATCGCCGTCATCTACAAAAGCGAATCCATGCTGCACCTTACCAAGGGGCACGGCATGAAGAGCGTCATCGAGGCGGCGAAGCTCTTGCCGCGGCAAAGCGTGGTGCTCGTCTGTCCGGACCGGGTCTCGCTCTCCGCCGTCAACCA
>DATCHY010000342.1:0-8820 GCA_036508065.1 Geomonas sp.
AACCAGACTTCCAGTCGATGTTTCTCAAGCTGACTAACATTCATCAGCAAGGTGCGAATATGGAGGTCGGTATCGGCAAAATCGGTTCTGCTGCCAATCGCTAACAGGATCAGCGTCGGGCACAATACGAAAAAGGCCAGCAGGTTGTAGACAATCTCGCGGTACGACGTGAGAGAGGAGCGCGACCGGAGTGCATAGCCGGTGAAGATCAGCCGGGCCAGCAGTGCATTGGCAATGCCGTTCACGGCCTGTTTGGTCATGGTGATAAAGGTGTTACTGAAAGGAACCTGCATGGCGACGTGGTAGAAAAGGTAGACCAGCGGCATACCGATGATGAGCCAGTAGAGGGTATCGGCCAACACCATCCCCATCTTGCGGCGGCCCATCAACCAGCCTACAACCGCCACCTCGGCGGTCATGATGATGATGGCGTAGGGGTGATTCCAGAGGAAGTAGGTGTAGCCTGCGATGATGGCGGCCGCCAGAACGCCACGGCCAAGACCGAAGAACTGCAGTGCCAGCATGGCGAAGATGCTGCCGAAGAGAAAATCGATACCGAAGAAGATCGGAAACTTGAAATAGTTGCCGGCCAGACCGGCGGCGATCAGCGCCAGGAGGAGAGGTATGCTGTAGTTGCTATTTTCGACGCCATTGGCGGATGGTGGTCTGGTCATGATAGTCTCCCTGGGAAAAAGAGCCTCTACCGACAAACTTTGCCACGAATTACACGAATAAACACGAATAGAATCGCAAATTCATCTGCACATTGACCTAACCCGGATTGTAACCTGCCTTTCCGATGTGACTGCCTGTTTTATTCGTGTTAATACGTGTAATCCGTGGCTAGTTGTTTTTTCGTCCCTTCTCCTCACACCTCGATCCTGAATTCGGCGCCCTCTGCGGTGTTGCGCACGGACAGCCTCCCCGGCATGTTCTTCTCTATGATGATCTTCGACATATAGAGACCGATGCCGGTCCCCTGGTTCGGCCCCCGGGTGGTGAAGTACGGATCGAAGATCTTATCCAGGATCTCTTCGGGGATGCCACCCGCGTTGTCGGCGACCGTGACGACGCCCCTACCCCCCTCGCTGAAGATCTCGATGGCAATCGCCCTCGGCCTGTCGTCCTTGCGTGCCAGGAAGGCGTCCCTGGCATTGAACAGGATGTTGAGTATCACCTGGGAAAATTCGTTGGGATGACCGTTTATGACCGGTTCGCCCGCCGCCGTCACGGTAATCGTTATTCTCAGTTGCCTGAAACTCTCCTCGACCAGGGAAAGGGTTTTCTCGACCGCCTCTTGGACCTTGAAGGTGACCTTTTCCTTGTCCGGCTTGAAAAAATTCCTGAAATCGTCGATGGTTCTCGACGTGTGCGAAAGCAGTTTCATGAACTTGGCGACGCTTGCCTTGAGGTAGTCCCGGTCGAAGTTCCCCTTTTCGTACATCATCGGCAATTCCTGGACGATGAGCCCCAGCTCGTTGAGCGGCTGGCGCCACTGGTGGGCTATGTTGCTGATCATTTCACCGAGCGCCGCCAGGCGGCTCTGCTGCAGCAGCATGCGCTCCTTTTCGCGCAGCTCCTCCAGCGCCAGGAGCCGCTGCGCGGTTTCCTTCTCGAGGTCGTGATAGGTTTTCTCCAGTTCCTCATGCTGCAACTCCAGCTTTGCCCGGCTTTTCTCCAGGTCTTCGGTCCGCTTGGCGACCCTGAGCTCCAGATCCTCGTTCGCCTTTTCCAGTGCCCCGATCAGCTCGCAGTTGCGTATGCTGATGCCGATGAAGGATGCCAGCCCCATGATGAGGCTGATGTCGCTTTCGACCAGCGGTTTCTTGGATTTCACGTTCTCGACGGCGAGTACGCCCAGGGATGTCTCCTCGCAGACGATGGGACAACAGATAAAGGCGCGGGTACCGACCGTTTCGGCACAGGCGAGTCTGCGCGCTCCCAGGCTCTCGGCTATCTGGTCCAGGTCGTTGACCAGATAGGGCCTCTGCTCGCGGAACGAACTGAGGTAGACGTCCTGCCCGCCGTTCTCGTCAAGCCGCAACGGCAGTTTGACGAGACATAGCAGCTCCTCCTGGGAATAACCGTAGCTCGTGCGCAGCTCAAGAGCCGTGTGGCCGCGGTCTGCCAAAAGGATGAGACCCCGGTCGTAGGCGAGCCTCTTTTGCATGATCCGGGCGACGTCGGGGAGCATCTCCTCGACACGCGTGTAGCTGCCGAGTCGGTGGCCGATCTCGTGAGTCAGCAGGGCGTTGTTGTAGTTGAGGTTGATCTGGTCTAGCAGGCTGTCGATGGAATCCTTGGTGCTGTTGAGGCTCTCCTTCAGCGCCTGTCTCTCGCTACTGTTGGCGACGAGCGCCAGCAGCAAAATGATGCACAGCGACGAGGGAAGGGAAGCCGCCAGGAGGCTCCATTGCCCCGCCAAGGCGAGGGTGACGGAGCCGGCGGCAAGCACGATGGAGACGATGTTTCGCGCCTTCTTCAGGAAAAGGAAGACCGTTTTGTCCCAGGTGACGATGTACCGGCAGACCTTCCCCCCCTGGAACACGCACTCCGGATGCTGGATGGTGGGGAGATGCGCGATCTCGGGAAAGTACTGCAGATCCGTGATCTTGTGGTTGAAAATGAGGACTATCGCTTCAAAGAATCCGATCCTGTTCTCGCACTGGAACTGCTTCTCGAGCCCCGGCTCGATGGGGGTGACCACGATCTCGACCATGTTGGAGGAAATCCTGCGCGATTCGTAGTGGGAGGATTTGGTGATATTTGCCGTAGTTTTGCTGATGATCTCGAAGGTACTCGAAGCGTCGACCAGCCCCAGGATGTACTGCCTCATGGCGCCGAGCACGTCGGGCGAAGCCGCGTAGCGTCCGGCCTCGCGGGCGATCTTCTGGTTGCCGGTTATCTGGACCAGCTTCTCGTAAAAGCGCTCGACCTGCACCTGCTTGAACCAGTGTGCCTGATCGGCAACCTCGTATTCCTTCATCCCGGCATAATCCAGCAGCTCGCCGATATTGACATAGCTGTATTTATGCTTGATCAGCATGATGTAAGAATTGATTATCCTGCTGTTATAGAGAGGAGTGTCGATCAATCCGGAAGGTTCCATTTAATCACCGGTACCTTTACTTTCAGCTGTTTTTTTTACGCTTCTGAATAGGCCATCGCAGAACTTGAAGTATTCGTCGCTGAACTGCAGGTTCAGTATCCAGAGCTGGTAGATTTTATCGTAAGGAAGCGACTGCTGCTCGACGTAGGAGAAAGGGTAGGTAAGTACCGGCATCTCACCCCCGTCGTAGTGCGAGCTGACCCGCTCCAGGGAGATCTGCACCAGGTCGGCCGGAAGTTCCTCATCAAGGATTATCAGCGTGACGCAGTTGGTGAGATCGGCCATGTTGAAGCCGGCGTCCGTGCAGTTTGCCAGGATGAAGGCCTTGAGGCTTCCCTCCCTGCGAAGCGAATAGCAATAGCTCTCCTTCTTGAACCCGAGCCTGCGGTATTCCTGGGCCAGTTCGTCTCCCGCGTCGCTGCCGGGCTGCAGATCGAAGGCCTCAGTCATGAGCCCCCCCGACGCATAGCCGTAGAAACTCCCCAGTTCGGTGCGGTCGAACTGGCTGCTCGGGGCGAGATCCCATGGTTCGGGCAGGGTCCGGTCGCCGCAGTCGCCCCGCCGGTAGTGGGAATAGGCGAATTTGTCCTGGGAACAAACGCGCGGATCCCGCTGCTGCCTGGCAAAGCCCCCGAACACCCGGTTCGGGAACTTGTTGTCTGGCCGGTAGTAACAGTAGACGAAGCGCAGGTGCGCGAAATAGAAGTTTTCCAGCTCGTTCAGGTAATGGCTTACCTGGTCCAGCACCGCAAGCCCCGCCCTGATGGTCACAGTCTTTCGGGCAGCATGGTGGTGGATCAGCCAGGAGTCTTGATAAAAGCGGACCATCGCCATGTGTCCGAGGATGGCCCCACGGTCCTGATAGATGAAATGCCGGGCTATGTGGGGGTTCTCCCCGTAAAGACGCGCGTAGGTCTGCTTGATCTCTTCCTTGTGGCTCTGGAAGTGGGCGTACTTCTCCGGATAGATGAATCCGGTTTCGAAGAAGAAATCCCAGAGATCGTCCATGTCCACGTCGGTGCAGACGTACGATTTCTGGTTCACCACCTGGTGCAGGATGGACAAAAGCTTCACGTGATCGCGGATGTCCATGTTCAGGATCGCCACCCCGCACCGGACCGATTTGACCCCGGCCCCGTCGTCGAGGGGGTTGCGGAAGACCACCTGCGCCCGGCACGTGAGGCTCAGCCCCTGGGCGAAGCTCAGTTTGAGCTCAGGGATGATCATCCCCGCCATCAGCACGGAGTCCTCGGCGTTCTCCTCCACCGAGAAGCCGGTCCCTGACAGGTCGGCGACCTTCAGGTTGATCCTCCTGCCGATGAGGGGGTGCTCGAAGACGATGTTGGGCGAAGGGACCAGCTGCTGCCGGGAGTTTCGGTACTGCTTCCCCTTGAACCTGTGCATATTGTTGTCAACCTGCCTCAGCACGAAGGTTCGGGGCGACCGGCTGCTGCTTTGCCGCAGGATCTCGCAGAAGCCGGAGTAAAGCACGGTCTCGCCCGCCGACAGCCGCAGGTTCACGGGAGTATCCGGGTTGATCCACTGGAAGGTCTCCGGGGAGTCCGCGCTCCCCTGCGCGCGCAGCGTGACCGGCGTGAAGTCGATCACCTCGCCATCGAGCTGGGCGCCGTGCTGGATCAGTTGCATGGCGATCCCGGAGCTTGGGTGCCGTTTTATTTGCCTCAGGTGGAACTCACGGCAGGTGAGCGGCAGGGTGAAGCTGCTCCCCTCCTCGCTTATGCCGATCACATCCGGTTTGACCAGGAGATAGTTCTTGCCGTCGGGGATGAGCAGGTAG
This sequence comes from Geomonas sp., assembly GCA_036508065.1. GTDB lineage: Bacteria > Desulfobacterota > Desulfuromonadia > Geobacterales > Geobacteraceae > Geomonas. The sequence goes on from DATCHY010000342.1 coordinate 4,908, forward strand.
TTAAAGTGGTAGTTTTTTAGCAGCTGCCTCAGGCTGGGGACCGCCGTCCAGGTGCAGTCCAGGCGCTCGCCGGCGCAGGGAAGCGGGCGCGCCCGCAGGAATATGACGTTGTCGTAGTTTACATGACGCAGGCTTATCAGGACGGTCTGGTCCTGGAAATTGAGGTAGTTGAGCCTGTTGACCAGGTGGCTCCTGCTGACGCTCTTGCCGAGGTCCGGAGCGCTGCCCGGAGCGCTGCCCGGAGCGCTGTCCGAAGCGTTGCCCGGAACGGGGTCCGAAGCGCTGCCCGGAACGGGGTCCGGAGCGCTCTCTTTGATGCCGGCTGCGACGAGTTGGAGCGGCTTGGATCTGTTACCCATGGTCTGCCTCGTTGATCTCGACGAACCTGCCGTCGGGAAGGGTGCTGATGTCATTTTTCATCCAGGACTTCCCGGACCATCTTCAAAAGCTGCGTCGGCAGGACCGGTTTGGCGATGAAGCGCAGATCCTTGGCCTCGATGCCGCAGAAGGTCTCCGCGGTGTAACCGCTGGTGAAGAGAACCTTCACCCCGGGCCTGATCCTGGCCACCTCCTCATAAACCTCTTTGCCGGTCTTCTTGGGCATGATCGAATCGAGAAACAGCAGCCCGATCCGGTCGCCGTGTTCCTTGAATTTCGCGACGGCTTCTTCGCCGTCGATCGCTTCGATGACCTGATAGCCGTAGGCCTCCAGAATCTGCCGGTCCAGGTCGCGGGTGGCGTCGTCGTCCTCTGCGACCAGGATCGTCTCGGTTCCGCCCCGGGGCTGCGCCTCGGGCGCTTTCGCCTCCGCTGCCAGCTCCGTCACCGTGAGTGGAAGATAGATCTGGAAGGTGGTACCGAGCCCCGGTTCGCTGTAGCAGCTTATGAAGCCGTTATGCTGCTTTACGATGCCGTACACGATGGAGAGCCCGAGTCCGGTCCCCCTGTTGGTCTCCTTGGTGGTGAAGAATGGTTCGAAGATCCTCGAGCGGATCCTCTCGTCCATGCCGACGCCGTTGTCGCTGAAGGTGAGGCAGGCGTACCTGCCCGGGCTTCCGTAACCGTGGGCCATGATGAACAGCTCGTCCAGTACCGTCACCTCGGTGCTCAGCTTGATGGCGCCGGCCGAGGGGATGGAGTCCCGGGCATTGGTGGCGAGATTGATGAGGACCTGCTCTATCTGACCCGGATCGGCCATGATGACCGGATCTTCCGGAGAAAGGGTGGCCTGGTAGGATACGTTTTCCTTCAAAAGCATGACCAGGAGCCTCTCCACCTTTTTGACTATGCTGTTCAGGCTGACCGCCTTGGTCTCGACCGGCGCTTTCCTGCTGAAGCCGAGCAGCGCCTGGGTCAGATGAGCGGCGCGGCTGGCGGCCTCGAGGATCTGGTGCACGTTGTCGGCGAGCGGATCGTTCTTGTCCAGTTTCAGATCCAAAAGGCTGGCATGCCCCATGATCGCGGTCAGTATGTTGTTGAAATCGTGGGCGATCCCGCCTGCCAGGTTCCCCAGCGCCTCCATTTTCTGCGCCTGCCTGAGCTGGTGCTCGAGGCTCACCCGGTGGCTGATGTCGCTGCCGATGGTCGATGCACTGGTGACGTTTCCTTCGTCGTCCACGATCGGAGAAATGGTGAGTGACATGTTAATGATCTTGCCGTCCTTTCTCTTGTGCAGCGTCTCTAGATGCTCTATGTGTTGGCCACCCCTGATTCTCTCCAGGATGTATTCCAGCTCGTCGTGGGACCCGTCCGGAATGATGGCCGATAGCGACCTTCCGATCATCTCTTCCCGGGAATAGCCGTAGATCTTCTCCGCCCCCCTGTTCCAGCTGGTCACGATCCCCTCCAGGTTTTTGCCGATGATGGCGTCGTCTGAGGATTGTACGATCGCCGCCATTTGAAGGAGTTGTTCGTCGGCATACCGTTGCTTGGTGATGTCGTCCAGGATCACCAGGTGTTTTTGCCCGATTATTGAACAGAATATCTCCACGATGCGCCGGGTGCCGTCCTTGCAGGTGACCCAGTATCTGTGCGGTTCGATATCGGTCTCCAACCGGCGCGCCTTCTCCCGGGCAAGTTCCCACCTGACCTGCACCTGCCGGCGGTAGGCGTCGTCGGGGTACGCCCTGCCCCACCACGCCTGGAGGTCCGGGATGTCGTCCAGGGTGTAGCCGAACACCTTCATGAATCTTTCGTTCAGGAAGGTGAAGCGTTCCTGGTCATCGTAGATAGCCATGGGGATGGGAGAGCACCTGATGACCCGCAGCAATTCCTCCCGGCTCGCGGCGAGCGCCTGGCGCTGGCGGGATTTTTCCAGGGCCGCGCGGACCGCGGCCCGCAGCCGCAGCCAGTGCCCGGGCGATTTGACCACGTAATCGTCAAGGCCGTCTTTCATCGCCTGCACCGCGATCTCCTCGTTGCCGGCACCGGTGAGCATGATGACCGGACAATCCGGCAGCACCGACCTGACCCTGCGCAGCACATCCGGTCCGTCGCTCCAGTTCAGCTGGCAGTCGGTGATCACCAGGTCGAAAGAGCGCTCTTCCAGGGCGCGGGCCAGGGCGTTCGCTCCGCAGATCTGATCCACGTCAGGGCCCGGGAATTCCTTCTGCAGTTCATGGATCACCAGGGTGCGGTCATCCGGGTTGTCGTCGACAAGGAGCAGCTTCAGGGTCTCCATGTGCTAGTTCCTCTGCGTATCGGTGCGCACCTGCGGGGTCTCGTTCAAGCTCAGCCAGTACTGGGCGAGGGTCTGCATCATGACCAGCAGGGTGTTGAAGGAGGTCGGTTTGATGAGATACGAGTTGCAGCCCAGCTCATAGGCCCGGTTTATGTCGGCGGCTTCCCTTGAGGAAGTCAGAACTACCACCGGCAGGCGTTTGAGCACCGGCTGCTGGCGCAACCAGGCCAGAAGCTCCAGGCCCGACCTGCGCGCGATCAGATCAAGCAGCACCAGCACCGGCAGGGGGTAGCTTTCTGAGTCGGCATAGCTTCCCTGGCCGCTCAGGTAGCGCAGCGCCGCCTCGGAGTCGCTCACCGTCTGCACCGGGCTGATCACCCCCACCCTCTGCAGGGCAAGAGTGGTGAAGCGGGCGTCATCGGGATTGTCATCCACCACCAGGATCGTATGATGTACGTAGCTCATAGTGCCACCCCCTTGACAGTTCGTTGCCCTACGGCTCTACGACTCTACGGCTTGACGCATTCAGATTATATCGGAGTAAAATTGGATTGCACCAACATTTAACGGCATCATCCCTCTCGGCAAAGCATGGACCCGGGCAGTTTTCGCGCCTCTTTTTGGTACGGTACCAGTGATAGATGCGGTCCCTTCAGACAGGGGAGTTCTCAAGGAACTTCCTTTGCTAAAGGCTGAGGCTCGATAGCGAGGGCGCTATGGCGAGGTACTGTCCGATGAAGCCGTTCGATTGGATGGAGTGAAGCACGAAGGGAAAAACAGTTGTGGGAAAGGATGCGGATTTTAATGGCGGCAAAAAACAGTGGCTGTGTAAAACGTTGCGATACCTGAAGTCCGACGGCGCAAATAGGTAGAGACGCATGGCATGCGTCTCCTTTCCTTGTCAGCGGGCGTTACAGTTGGTCCGCAGACGCATGCCATGCGTCTCTACGTCGATATGCCCCCTCCCTTTTTATCGTTACCCAACGCAGCTTTCGACGCTCCAGCGTCTTATGCCGCCAGATCATTCCGCCCCTGAGTCATATCAGCCCTTCCTTGACCAGTTTTTGGGTGACGATGCGAGCCAGATCCTTTGCGACGCTGATAACATTTTCCGGCTCGGTACTCTTCAGTGTGGCGGCCCAGAGGAGCTTGCCGGTCGAGGTGTCAAAGATATTCACCTGGATGGTCGCAATATCGTAGGTCGAGACGTAGGTTGGTCCGTAGTTCGCCATC